>JACDDA010000001.1:300000-596896 GCA_013817245.1 Gammaproteobacteria bacterium | reverse complement strand
GTATGGTTTCGTCGGCAGCGTAAGTTAAAGCCGAAAAAACAAGCCACTGTTCAAAACCGGAACCATCATTAAAGTGAAAAATAATTTAGCGCGCACGATTTTTCTCTGATTGTTTTGTGGTTTTATTTGGCGGCTTTATTTTGTAATGGGCGCCGGAATAGATTCAGTGGCTGAATTAAATTGAAATTGCCATTGCACATTCGTGAGTGGTGTAACGATCCCATCGCGTGTGTGAGGTTCAAAACGCCATTGTTTCATGGCTTCAATTGCAGCGTTGTTAAAAACGCCTTCTGGTTTAGATTCAATAACAACAATGTTATAGGGTTTGCCTTCGCGATCTAAATCAAAACCTAATTTCACAACACCTTTTGCACCTTGTGCGAGTGCGGTCACAGGAAAAATAGGGTCGACGCGATTAATTGGTTTAGGCGTTACCGCTCGATGTTCGGGTACTTGTAAAACGTTAGGCGCAGGTGGTTTTGGAATATTGAGACTGTTTTGTTGCGCAACACCGGCGTTAATTTGTTTAATCATATTCGCCGCAAGATTTTTTAAAGCATCGGGCGCGTTGGGCAACACTTGAATTTGAGCAAAATAATCTAATGCCGTGGCATTATCATTTTGCTTAACCGCTAAATTGCCTAAATGGTTGAGCACCGTCGCTTGCGCAGCATCGGCTTTAGTTAGCGGCGATTCTAACAGTGCTAATAACCGGATACGCGCTTCTAAACGTTTGCCTTGGTCTATTTGCATTTGTACTGTGCCAAGTTCACGTATTAATTCTGGCGGCAATGCTTCGTCATTGGCGTGCACGCTGGCTGCGAGCAATAAAGCACCGGCAAAACTTGCGACTTTTATTAATGATAAAGATTTCATGATGTTCATCCGCGTAGCCTCTTGTGATGAAAAAAATTATTTAGAAATCCAACGGCAAGCTGGAATCGATAGCATGAATTTGAGCTTTAAATAAATTTTTAATACGTTCCAAGCTGGCGTTGGTATTCGCTTCAAAGCGTAACACTAAACACGGTGTGGTGTTAGAAGCGCGAACCAAACCCCAACCATCAACAAACTCGGCGCGTACGCCATCAATGGTAATCATCTCTGCATCCGCAAAGCGTGCGGTTTTTTGAAATTTTTCGATAAAACGATAATGTTCACCTTCCGCAAAATTTAAATTAATTTCTGGCGTGTTAACGCTATTGGGCAATGCCGCAAAAATTTCTGCAGGGCTCAGTGTAGATTGGGAAAGAATTTCTAATAAACGCACGGCTGTGTACATGCCATCATCAAAACCAAACCAACGTTCTTTAAAGAAAATGTGTCCACTCATCTCACCGGCTAATGCGGCGTTAGTTTCTTGCATTTTTGCTTTAATTAAAGAATGCCCCGTGCGTGACATGATGGCTTCACCACCGCTCGCTTGAATCGCATCTTTTAAATGTTTGGAACATTTAACATCGTAGATAATTCGACTGTTGGGTTGACGCGCTAAAATATCGCGCGCGAATAAAATCATTTGACGATCTGGCCAGATAATGGTGCCGTTACTATCTACGACACCTAAACGATCGCCGTCACCATCAAACGCTAAACCCAGTTCTAGATTTTGTTCTGCAACGGTAGCGCGTAAATCTTGCAAGTTTTTTTCTTTGCTAGGATCGGGGTGATGATTGGGAAACGTGCCATCAATATCACAAAATAATTCAACGGGTTTTTGTCCCAAGGCTTTAAATAATGCAGGCGCAATTTCACCAGTAGCACCATTGCCGCAATCAATGGCAAAACGCAGCGGCCGTTTAATGCGTGCGTCTTGCACAATGCGCGCAATGTACGCATCAGTTACTGATTGTGCGTGAGATTGTCCGCTGCCATTGGTAAAAGTTTTGTTTTGAATCGTGTGATACAACGCAGTGATCTGTTCGCCGTGTAAGGTATTGCCGCCTAACATCATTTTTAAACCGTTATATTCCGGCGGATTATGACTACCGGTAATCATGATGCCGGTGCCGGTTTCTAAATGATGCGTTGCAAAATATAAAACAGGCGTTGCGACTAAACCGATATCAATGACATCGCAACCCGCCGCTTGTAAACCCGCCGCTAATTCACGCGCGAGTTCCGGGCTGGATAAACGGCCATCTCTACCGATGACTACGCGAGTACAATTTTTTTGTTGCGCGTGCGTGCCAAATGCGTGACCGATTAAACGCACGGTTGCGGGCGTTAAGTCAGTTTCTACAATGCCACGAATGTCGTAAGCACGAAAAATTTGTTCAGCTACAGTCATGTATTTAATGCTCGATAAGAATAATGAAAATTATTGACGGCCTGAAGAACCAAAACCACCAGTGCCACGTTCACTGCTAGCGAATTCGCTAACGACAGTAAACTGCACTTGCACTACTGGTACGATCACTAATTGCGCCATGCGTTCACCGGGCTGCATAGTGAAAGTGGTATGACCGCGATTCCAGCACGAAACAAATAATTGGCCTTGATAATCGGAATCAATTAATCCAACTAAATTGCCAAGTACGATGCCGTTTTTATGGCCTAAACCAGAACGCGGTAAAATTAATGCCGCTAAACCGGGATCGGCAATATGAATAGCGATGCCGGTTGGGATTAATTCAGTTTGACCAGGTTCTAAAATTAAGGGTGCATCTAAACAAGCACGTAAATCCATGCCAGCAGAACCTGGCGTTGCATGAGTGGGTAGCGGTAGCGTATCGCCAACGCGAGAATCTAAAATTTTAATTTCAATGTTTTGCATGTGGCAGTCTTGTGATCATGAGTTGTAAAAGTTGTTCGGCTAATAATGTTTTGCTAGTTTCGGGTAAGTGCTGTTCGCCGCCATCCCAAAAAATCTGCAAACTGTTGGTGTCAACATTAAAACCTTGATTGTCGCCTACTGTATTGGCAGCAATCATGTCGATGTTCTTGTTGATGAGTTTTTGTTTAGCATATTCTGCAAGCGATTGTGTTTCAGCGGCGAAACCTACAGTGAACGGCGCAGGCTTACGCTGAGCAACATTAGCCAAGATGTCGAGATTTGGAATTAAATTTATCGTCAACGAGGTGGACGTTTTTTTAGTTTTTTGCTGCGCAATATTTTCAGCGCGATAATCTGCAACTGCTGCCGCTGCGATGAAAATAGTTTGCTGCATGTCGAGAGTAGATAATGTTTTATCAACAGCTTGTAACATATCGGTTGCGCTAACCACATCAATGCGCGTTACATTTAAGGGCGTGGCTAATTGCACGGGGCCGGCGATCAAAGTAACGCTAGCACCAGCGCGTTGTGCGGCACGCGCGAGTGCAAAACCCATTTTGCCGGAGCTGTGGTTACTTAAATAACGCACGGGGTCTAAGGCTTCACGCGTAGGACCTGCGGTGATGACGATGTGTTTAGCGCTTAAGCTGCCATTAATAACCGCCTGATTTTCTAAAGCCGCGATAATCTCGAGTGGTTCCCACATACGACCCGCACCGACTTCGCCGCACGCTTGGGCACCGTCGCCGGGTCCTAATAAAACCACACCGCGTTGTTCTAAAATTTCACGATTAGTTTGCACCGCCGCGCTTTGCCACATGACATGATTCATCGCAGGCGCGAGTGAAATAGGTGCGTGAGTGGCCAAGCATAATGTGGTCAATAAATCCGGTGCAAAACCGGCGGCCAGTTGCCCCATAAAATTGGCGCTGGCGGGTGCGATGAGTACATGATTCGCCCAACGTGCAAGTTCGATATGGCCCATGCCAGCTTCAGCGGCAGGATCTAATAAATCGGTGTGCACAGGATTACCGGAAACTGCTTGAAAAGTGAGTGGCCCGACAAATTGTGTCGCTGCTTGCGTCATCACCACGCGCACGTCTGCGCCTCGTTCTTTCAAACGCCGGACTAAATCGGCACTTTTATAAGCAGCAATGCCGCCTGTAACGCCTAGTAATATCCGTTGACCCGCTAATTTCGGCATGGCGGCAGTTTACCGCACAGTGGTGAGTAGAACGATATTAATCAGGTCTGTGCTGCGGCTAATTCGGCATCTTTAGTGCGAATGCGTATAACCGCAGGCCGGGCATTAATGCGGTCAATATAGTTTTTGATAAGGGGCGTTAAAGGCACAATGCCGAATTGAGTTGTCCAGGTTAGTGCCGTACCCCATAACACATCGGCAGCGGTAAATTGATTGCCTAATAAATAATCACCTTTGGCGAGTTGATCGGTCAGTGTTGCTAACATGGTGTCGTAATCACCATATGGCGACATCGATGCAGGTGCAGCTTCGCGTTGTTGTGCGCGATCAATTAATGCGGGTTCAAAACACGAACCATAAAACGCCATCCAACGTAGATATGAACCACGCAAAGGTTCGCCGATTGCAGGTGTAATGCCGGCGTGAGGAAAAAGATCTGCCAAATACAAAAACACCGCAACTTGTTCGGTGATTAACACGTCGTTGTGCAGGATCGCGGGGACTTTACCCATTGGGTTAATACTTAAATATTCTGCTTGTCGTTGTTCCCCCGCTTTCATATTTAGCACATGCAGTGTGTATTGTGCGTCTAGTTCTTCTAGCAAAATTAATGCGCCAGTAGAGCGCGTGTTGGGTGAATGAAAATAGTTAAGACCTGAAGTGTTGATAGACATGTTCATGGGTGCGCACTCGTGAGCAAAAAGAATGTGACGTCAGATAGAGAAGCTTAATGAACCTTTTCGCATAAAATGCATATAGATTCAATCGACAATGAGCGTAATATTGGAGCATCTGACTAATTTAAAGAGCAGCTATTATGATTGTGATTACCGGAGCCTCCGGCAACGTCGGCGTAGAATTAACACGTCTATTATTAAAACAACAAGATGTGAGTGCGTTACGCATTGCAGCGTATGACGTCGCAGAAATCAAACGTCTTTGTGGCGAAGATGGGCCTTATGTGCAGTTTGATTACGATGATCGCGCTACCTGGCCGGCAGTGTTGGCCGATATAAAAACGTTATATTTGTTATTTCCTTTGCCCAGCCCTAAAACCGCGGAAACGCGGATGAAGCCGTTTATGGATGCGGCGAAACAAGCCGGTTGTAAACATATTGTGTTTGTTTCTGTTGGAGGCGCTAAAGATAAGAAATTTGTCCCGCATCATCCGGTTGAGCAACATTTAAAATCGTTGGGAGTTGACTACACTATTTTACGTCCTTGTTATTACATGCAAAACTTGTGTCGTAATATCACCACGCATGATTATGATATAGCTGTTTATAACGAGTTGTTTATTCCCGCAGGCGACGGCGTTACTGCGTTGATAGATGCGCGTGATGTAGCGGCATTTACCGCTGCGGTATTAACGAATCCGGCAGCACATAAAAACACAGATTATGTGTTAACCGGGACGGAGCAGAAAAATTTTCAAGAAATAGCCGCAGTGATTTCGCAAGTAAGCGGCCGGACTATTAAATATAGCAATCCTTCTTTGCCACGATTTATTTATCGCATGCTGCGTAGACGCATTCCTTGGGATGTGGTTGCATTCATGTGTTTGTTTTACAGCATTATTCGTTTTGGTAAAGCTGAACATTTGACTGATGTAGTACAAAAACAATTAGGTCGGGAGCCTATTTTGTTAAAACAATTTATTGAAGATTATCGTGTTTATTGGCAGCCAGAATCACATGTTGCATTGCCGGTAATACCTGATTGGGCGGGCGGGCCTAAGCGCGATTAACACGTTATCTATTAAAACGTAGTCATTGTATGCGCCGATTATCTTGCCGTTTTAACCCTTAGGTAATGCTAAGTGGTTTTATTTTGTGAGTAAATTTGCAGCTTTTCTAGGGCTAAGTTACGCTCGTTATTGTTAATTTTTGCGCTATCGCAACAGGGATGCTTGGGTGGTTGTCGTATTATCCGCGATTCGTACCATTCATTGGACGCGCCACGTTGGCGTGTTGTTAGCGTACGCCCTATCACATGCCACCCTATTATTATTCAGTCTCTGGTTAAAGCCTTATCTTGCTTATCCTTCACCGTTTTGGCCGCCATTAGGTTTGTTGTTGGGCGTGTTGATTATTGCGCGACAGCGTTGGTGGTTAGCGATTTTAGTCGGTATGTTTTGCGCTGAATTATTAGTGGGTAATTGGTGGCGTTTTGGTGCGCATACTGGTTTTAATCCACAAGGTACGCACGCCATTTCGTTTATAGTTTCGGTAGGCTTTAGTGCCATCACTATTTTTGAAGCGGCGGTCGCTGCTTTTTGTATTCAACGTTGGGTGGCGTATCGTTTACCGCATATTGATGCTAAAGGATTTTTGTTAGGGTTATTTATAGTTGCGGGCGTAACGATTCCAATTGGCGCTTTTATAGGCGCGTTTATCAAAACATCTTTTTATCCTAATAATGACGCTACATTTTTCGCGGTGTGGCAGTTGTGGTGGTTGTCAGGTTTATTGGGCGTGCTGAGCGTTACACCTTTAGTCATTGGCGCTTATGTATTGGATTGGAGTAGTTGGCGTAAACAAACATGGTGGTATTGGTTAGAAGCAGTATTGTTAGGTGTATTAATTGTTGTAATAGATATTTATGTATTGATCGTACATCACAAATCGCCGACTGAATTTTTAGCGTTATTGCCTTTTGTGGTTTATCCTTTATTTATTTGGGCGGCCATGCGTTTCCGCGCGGTCTACGTTAATACTTTGTTGCTTTGCACTCTTATAATTTGTGTTGCAGCTGTGCGTTTTGAAATGTCACCTTTTCAAAAGTTAGGTGACTCTGTTTATGGCCAATTAATTGCGCAACAAATTTATTTCTTAGTGTTGACATTAACCGTCGTATTCGTTCGCGTGTTGTCATTAGAAACAAAAGATGCGCGCGTTGCTTATTCAAAATTCGCCAATCGTTTCAGACAATTGTTAGATACTGCTTATGAAATGTTGTGGGCAACCGATCAACAAGGACGTTTGGTTTATGTCAGTGATGCAGCTGGCGTAATGCTGGGTTATACGCCCACTGAAATGCGAGATCATTATTTAGATGAATTTATGGTGCCGGAAGATCAAGCGCGTGGCCGGCAACAAATTCGTGAATTATTAGTCGGCAATATTGTGCATGCGAATTTGCAAGTAGAGTTTGTGCATGCAAAAGGGCACCGCGTTATTTTAAGTATCAATGCAACATCTGCGTATGAAGAAGGCGTCATTAATGGTGTATTAGGTACCGCCATTGATGTGACTGAACAGCGCTTAGCCGAACACGCTTTGTTAGAAAGTGAAGAGCGTTTTCGGCAAGTGTTTGAAGAAGGTCCAATCGGCATGTACATCATTGATAAATCTTTGAATGTCGTCGCCGCCAATAAAGCCTTTTGCGATATGTTGGGTTATAACCGCGAAGCAGTTGTTGGCGTTAATATCCGGCAGTTTTCGCATCCGGATGAACGTGCCACCATCACCTTAATGTCAGAACATTTCCATGATGCCGTGATTCAAAGGCAGCGTGTACAACGACGTTATATTGCAAAAAATGGCAGTGAAGTGTGGGGGAATTTTAGTGCGTGTTTAATAGGGGATGCAGCCGGTAAGCGCAAGTTTGGTTTAGGCCTGGTTGAAAATATTACCGATAGAATTGAATCAGAAAAAACGCGTGAATTATTAGAAGGCCAAATTCGGCGTTTGCAAAAATTAGAGGCGGTGGGTGTACTCGCGAGTGGCATTGCGCATGATTTTAATAATATTTTGGCTGGTACTTTAGGTTTTGCGGAATTATCTAAAACTAAATTAGCTCACGATCACCCAGTGCAGTTGTATCTTGATCACATTGTGAAATCGGGTCAGCGTGCTCGCGATTTGATCGGACAAATTCTTACATTTAGTCGCGGCGGCGTCAGCGAGCGCATTAAAATTTCCTTGCGTGAAGTGGTGCAAGAAGCCTTGCAATTATTACGCGCCACCTTACCGCAAGCCGTTGAAATTCAGTTTAATGATGGACATGAAGATGTTTCGGTGTTGGCAGATGCAACGCAACTGCATCAAGTAATTATTAATTTGTGTACGAATGCTGCGCAAGCAATGGGCGGCGCAGGTTGCGTCATTATTGATTTGCAACGAGTGAGTTTAAACAAAGAATTGGCAACGACAACTGCGTTATTGGCAGCGGGTGATTATGTGCGACTCAGCGTCAAAGATGCCGGCAGTAGCATTGCTCCCGATCACATGGATCATTTGTTTGATCCATTTTTTACTACTAAAGCGGCGGGTCAAGGTTCGGGTCTGGGTTTATCGGTAGTGCATGGTATTGTCAGTAGTCACAAAGGCGGGATTAATGTCATTAGTCAAATGGGCAAAGGCACAACCTTCCAAATATTTTTCCCAATTAGTTATGGCGCAGCGGCAATAAATACACAAAGAGAAGAATTTCGTCAGCCCGGTCGCGGGCAGCGGATATTGTTTGTGGATGACGAAAAAACCTTGGTCATGTTGGCCGCTGAATTGTTGGCGGATTTAGGTTATGACCCCGTCGTCTGCGATAGTGCTTTAGATGCGTTTGATATATTTAAAAAGAATCCCGAAGGATTTGATTTGGTGATTACGGATTATTCGATGCCGAAAATGTCGGGCTTAGAATTAGCGGAAGTTATCAGTGCAATTCGACCAAGCCAAGCGGTTATTTTGTTGACAGGTTACATGGATGAATCATTAAGCGGTAAGACGGGGCATTATGGAATTGCTGAAGTGGCTATGAAGCCATTAACCGCGTCGAAATTGTCGCAGATTATTGAGCGAGTGTTGGGTAATGCGCAAGTGTTGCCGTAGAAAGTAGAATTAATTGAAGTAGGATTAATTAATGTGTAGTGCGTAACGAATGCGCGCTAATAACATGTCGGAGACAAAAGGTTTGCGCATGAAATCAACTGCCCCTGCTAACATGCTACGACTCATGTCGCCTGGTTCGGTGCTGGCGGTTAACATGATAATTGGTATGCATAAGCCTAAAGTTTCGCGTGCGTGCCGACAAAGTTGGATGCCATCGCCATCGGGTAATTCTTTGTCTAATAAAATTAAATCGATCGTATCAGTTTGTAATAAAGCCAGCGCTTGTGTTGCGCAATTGGCTTCTACTACTTCATACGATAAAGCAGATAACAATTCACGCAGTAAGGCCCGTACAATTTCGTCATCCTCAACAACTAAGATACGATGGTGACATAATACGGCAGTTGCATTTGATGATGTTACGGCGATAGCCATGGTCATCCTTCATCAATGGTTATAAACTGGATTAGCGAACGTTATATTTCGCAGATCTGACAGAGCGGTATTGAGCAGTGAAATAATCTGCTAGAACTATAGGCTTGATACAACCCAAAAGGCGTTGGAAGCTTGACAAGCTTTGTGTGAAATCCAATATTTTTGTTGCATGGAAGATATGTCTGATATCGTACAGTGAGCTATCTAGATCGTTTATTAAAAATTAAATAAAATACTTAAGATAAATATTAAATTTGGAAACAATGATAACAATGGGAAGCTCATGCAACATATCCTGTTAGTGGATGATGATGCAGATATCCGTCTGCTCTTAAAAGAATATCTAGGCAACAATGGTTTTCGCGTCACGGCGGTCGCCGAAGGTAACGCCATGCGCGATGCTTTACGACGTGAAACGCCAGTGTTGATATTGTTAGATTTGAATTTGCCCGGCGAAGACGGCTTAAGTTTGGCGCGTCATATTCGTTCGGTCAGTGATACACCTATTATTATGTTAACCGGCAAACGCGAACCGGTAGATCGAGTCGTAGGTTTAGAAGTAGGCGCTGATGATTACATTGGCAAACCGTTTGATTTACGTGAAGTATTAGCGCGTATTAAAGCAGTATTGCGTCGCGGCAATACGGCGGGCAGCGCTAACGCGCCGACACCGAGACCTACGCACGCCCGTTTTGCCGGTTGGGATTTTTTTATTGATGAGCGCCAGCTGATTTCTCCGCAAGGCGAAAGCATAAAATTAACCAATATCGAATTTAATTTATTAGTGGCTTTTGTGACGCATCCAAAGCGCGTTTTAACGCGCGATCAACTGTTGGATCTAAGCCGCAAAGATCCTACCGAAGTGTATGACCGTTCCATCGATTATTCGATTATGCGCTTGCGCCGAAAAGTGGAGCCTGATCCTGGCGCGCCCGCGCTTATCAGGACAGAACACGGTTCTGGCTATATTTTTACAGCTGATGTTGAAACTGAGTAATTCTCCAGCTAATAATTAATACGTAACGCTATTCTGTAAGACGCAGCGGTGTGGGACTGTTGGTCTTATGATGACAGAATTTCGGGAGACGGAATGTTTGGCTAGGAGATTGCCATGCAGGACGTCAATGACTCTGATTATCGACTCAGCGCCGAACAGGTGTGTGTGTTATTAGATGTTGCGCCTAGCGTCTTACAAAGCTGGCTACGACAAGGCGTATTACCCTTACACGTGATTGATAATGCCCCGCCGTTTTTTTTCCTCAGCGAGGTTGAACAATTGTCGATTCGTTTGGGTTTGTTCGAAATATTTAGCCATCGCAGCGCGCAATTATTATCTACTTGAAGACACACGTTCGCGCGATTTTTTGCGTTAGTTTTTGTGTTAGGGGAAGCGTAAACAACTATGCAAGCAGGCCAACTTTTCATTATTTCGGCTCCTTCCGGCGCCGGTAAAACCAGTTTAGTAAAAGCCGTATTAAAAGCCGATGCACAAGTAACGGTGTCGATCTCGCATACCACGCGCACGCCTCGACCCGGTGAACAAAACGGACGGGAATATCATTTTGTAGGCGTGCCGAAGTTTCTAGAATTGGTTGCCGCCGGCGAGTTTTTAGAACACGCGCAGGTTTTTGATAATTATTACGGCACCTCCCAAAGCAGTGTTGAGCAGACCTTGACGAGTGGGCTAGACGTTATTTTGGAAATTGACTGGCAAGGGGGTGTACAGGTAAAACGCTTGCGACCTGATTGTCGTTGGATTTTTATTTTGCCACCTAGCCAAGCGGCCTTGGCAAAACGTCTGCGTGGTCGAGGTCAAGATAGTGAAGCCGTTATTCAAAAACGGTTGCAAGCGGCGCGTCATGAAATGGCGCATTTTGTGGAAGCAGATTATCTGGTAGTGAATGACGATTTCGATGTCGCTCAACAGGAATTATTGGCTATTTTAAAAGCCGAGCGTTCGCAGTTAACGCGCCAACGTCTGCGACATGTGCGCTTGTTGACTGATTTGATCAGCGATTAAGCTGATTCTTCCCGATTTCGTACAGGTTTCCTGCGGATTTCCTGGTTTTGACTCTGCCCGTGGTCTCAGTGTCTCTGCTATACTCCATCCCCTTTTTTGCCGTTCTGCCGCTTTGGCAGGGTCGCAGTAATCATGCTTTGAATATTTAAGGAATCAGTAATATGGCTCGCGTTACCGTAGAAGATTGTTTAGATGGTGTCGACAACCTGTTTCAGCTCGTGTTGGTTGCCTCACGCCGTAGTCGGCAGATTTATAATGGCGCACGTCCCAAGGTTTCTGAAGATGGTGATAAACCCACGGTTTTAGCTTTGCGCGAAATTGCGGCTGGTTTTGTCGGCCGTGAAATTTTAGATGAAGCCACCGAAACGTTTCGAGCACCTGAAGTTGAACGCCCCACCGTCATTATTGACGATAGCGACTTGGATTAATTCCTGCACGGTTAGCGACCAAGATGGAAACTCCATTCTTGGCCGCTAACCATCGTGTCAGCGGAGCATGTTATGGCACCCAACGCTAACACTCCCGCACTGCCAGAGTCTGTTGTCACATCAATTGATAGCAGTATCGAAAATTCACCTCCGGTTCTAACCGAATTATTGCAATTGCTGGCGCAATACATGAAGCCAGAGCAAATTGCGGATGTACGCCGCGCATATGAATTTGGCGCGCATGCACATTCCGGTCAAAAACGAATGTCGGGCGAGCCTTATATTCACCATCCTGTTTCAGTTGCAAAGATATTAGCGGAAATACGTTTAGATTCACCGACGATTATCGCGGCGATTTTGCATGATGTGATTGAAGACACCAAAATGGCCAAAGAACAATTGGCCAAAGAGTTTGGTGACGAAGTTGCAAAGCTAGTGGATGGCGTGAGTAAGCTCGATCAAGTTCAATTCAAATCCAAAGCAGAAGCGTTTGCTGCAAGTTTTCGCAAAATGATGTTAGCGATGGTGGATGACATCCGCGTTATTCTGATTAAACTCGCGGATCGTTTACACAATATGCGCACGATGGGCGCGATGCCCCTAGAAAAGCGGCGACGTATTGCACGTGAAACCTTAGAAATTTATGCGCCGATTGCGATGCGTTTGGGTATTAACACCTGGCGTATGGAAATGCAGGATTTAGGTTTTCAAATTTTAAATCCTATGCGCTACCGCATTTTGGCGGAGAACGTTAAAAAAGCGCGTGGTCATCGTAAAGAAATTGTCGATAAAGTAGAAATCACCGTTACAGCGCGTTTAGAACAAGAAAATTTACCGTATCAATCAATTAAAACCCGCGAAAAATCTTTATTTAGCATTTATACCAAAATGCGAAATCGTCATGTGCCTTATGCTGAAATCATGGATTTGTTTGCGTTGCGCGTCACCGTTGATACGGTTGATCAGTGTTATCGTACCTTAGGCGTGACGCACAATATTTATAAACCAGTGCCGGGTTTATTTAAAGATTATATTGCTATGCCAAAAACCAATGGTTATCAAGCGCTGCACACCACATTAGTAGGACCGCACGGCATTCCGATTGAAGTACAAATTCGCACCGTTGAAATGAATCGTTTTGCAGAGTCGGGTATCGCTGCACATTGGATTTATAAAAGCGGTGAAAAACCAGCGGTGAATACTGAGTCACGTACGCAGCAATGGTTGCAAAGTGTTTTAGAAATTCAACAAAAGGCCGGCAACTCCATTGAGTTTTTAGAAAATGTAAAAATGGATTTATTTCCGGATGAAGTTTACGTTTTCACTCCACAAGGCGCGATTATTGAATTACCGCGCGGCGGTACGGTTATTGATTTTGCTTATGCTATTCATACCGATGTTGGTAATCATTGTATGTCGGCGCGGATTGATAGACGCATGGTGCCTTTGGGCACTGAACTAGAAAATGGCCAAACAGTAGAAATTATTACGCATCAAGCAGCGCGCCCCAATCCTGCATGGTTAAATTTTGTAGTCACCGCGAAAGCGCGTAGTTCGATTCGACATTATTTGAAAAATTTAACCCAAGAAGATTCCTTGCGTTTGGGCGAGCGCATGTTAAATAAAGCACTCGCTACTTATGGTGTAGCCATTAAAGATATTCCCGAAAAAACCTTGTCGATGGTTTTAGAGGAATATAAATACGTTAATTTAGAAATGTTGTTAAGCGATATTGGTTTAGGCAATCGTATTCCGAAACTAGTCGCGCGCCGTATTGCTCCCGGTGAAGTGTCTGATGAAGAAAAAAATGCGCTTAAACCAGTGAAACCGTTAAACATTAAAGGTACGGAAGGTTTAAGTGTTTCTTATAGTCGCTGTTGTCAGCCTATTCCCGGTGATTTAATTGTCGGCATTGTAAGCGCAGGCCGCGGCGTAGTGATTCATCGTAAAAATTGTAAAAACATTCAAGAATATAAAAATCATTCGGATCATCGTTTAGATGTGGAATGGGAGCCCGATGTAGGCATAACGTTTTCTACTGGACTACGCATAGAAGTCACTAATTCGCGGGGCGCGTTAGCGCAGATAGCCACTATTATTTCCGATGTTGGTTGTAATATTGAAAAAGTTAGTCAAGAAGACAAACCCGGTGGTGTAGTTAGTTTAGCGTTTATGGTCGCTGTTAAAGATCGTAAAATGTTAGCGCAGGTAGTTAGACGTATTCGTCATCGAAAATTTGTTTTAAAAGTATCCCGTCAAAAAGGGTAAGTCATGAGCGAACAAGACAAAGCGACGCATTTTGGATTTGAGCAAGTTGCTTGGGCCGACAAAGCCGCTAAAGTAGCGGGCGTTTTTCATTCGGTAGCAAATCAATATGACATTATGAATGATGTTATGTCATTTGGCGCACATCGTTTATGGAAACGTTTTGCGGTTATGTTGTCGGCGGTGCGCAGCGGCCAACGTGTGTTAGACGTTGCCGGCGGCACGGGCGATTTAAGTAAGTTGTTTTCGCGGCGGGTAGGTTCGCAAGGTTTGGTGGTGTTGAGTGACATCAATGGTTCGATGTTAGCGCGTGGCCGCGATCGCTTATTAGATGAGGGTTGCGCCAATAATGTTATGTGCGTGCAATTCGACGCAGAAAATATTCCTTTTCCCGATAATTATTTTGATTGCGTCAGCATTGCTTTTGGTTTGCGCAACGTTACCGATAAAGCGCGGGCTTTACAAAGCATGAGTCGCGTGCTTCGTCCTGGCGGACGATTAATTGTTTTGGAATTTTCTAAACCGGTGTTGCCTTTATTAGATAAATTTTATGACGCCTATTCATTTAATGTGATTCCTAAGTTGGGCAAATTGATTACGGGCGATGCGGATAGTTATCAATATTTGGTTGAATCTATTCGCATGCATCCCGATCAAGAAAGTCTGAAAAGTTTGATGTTAGAAAATGGTTTTGATGAAGTGGACTATTTTAATTTAACGGGTGGTGTCGTTGCTGTGCATCGCGGCTTTAAATATTAACCGCTGATGTTAACAGTACCGACTTTGTTGTTCGAAGCAGTCAATAAAGCCATTGCTTTGACAATTGCTCAGCAACCCGATGTGCAACAGCGTTTGCAACCGTTAGCGGGCAAAGTGGTGACGGTGACGTTATTGCCTTGGGCTAGCGTGTGGCAATTACGCTTTAGTTTGGGCGGTGTGCAAATGAGCGTAACCGATGCGCACCATGGACAAGGGGCCGCTGATTTAGCGATTACGGGTTACGTCGATGATTTGTTAAATATGTTGCGCGGTCAATCGACTAATAATCGGCAGGCTTTAGAAGTGAAAGGTGATTTGCAATTGGCTCAGCAACTGCAATCCATCATGAAACACGTGCAGTGGTCACGTCCTTGGGATAATGAGCAATGGCCGCCGCTAATGAGCAGCATGATGCAACAAGGCGTTAGTCATATCAGTAAGCTTTCACAACACTGGTTTAGCCAACTGCGACAAGATGGCGTGGAATATGTGCAAGATGAAATCAATATATTAGCGCACCCAGAAGCCGTGCGTGAATGGTTACATGAAGTAGATCTGGTACGTGATAAGCAAGCAAGACTTGCTGCACGCTTGACGCACTTAGAACGTATTAGCATCAAACCCTAACGCATAAAATATTACCCCCATTTTTTAGTAGATAATTATTCTATGTTAAAGCCCGCACATATCATTAGACTTTTTACCATTCACAAAATATTAGTGCGCCATGGTTTGGACGACATCATTGTAGCAATTCCGGTGTTTCGTTCTTTGCGTGTGCTTAATCAACTAGCGCCGTGGAATTGGTTTGGTAAACATCCCGAACCGCGTGGTCAACGCATTCGACTCGCATTAGAAGAGCTGGGGCCTATCTATGTAAAACTCGGCCAAACTTTATCAACGCGCCGTGATTTATTGCCTCAAGACATTGCTGATGAGCTAGCGCAATTACAAGATAATGTTCCGCCTTTTGCCGGCGAAGTAGCGGTCAATATTATTGAAACCGCATTACATGCGCGCATTGATAGTATTTTTATGGAGTTTGATAAACAGCCGTTGGCCTCGGCTTCCGTGGCACAAGTTCACGCGGCACGTTTGCATAATGGTGATGCCGTCGTTGTTAAAGTTATTCGCCCCGACATTCTTAACGTTATTCGACACGACATTGAATTATTAAAATTTATTGCGCGGATCGCGGCGCGTTATTCGCGAGAGGCGCGTCGTTTACGCGCGGTAGAAATTATTAATGATTATGAGCGGACTATTTTAGATGAATTAGATTTAGTACGCGAAGCTGCTAATGCCAGTCAATTAAAACGCAATTTCGAAAACACCAACACTTTGTATGTCCCCGCTATTTATTGGCAATGGGCAACTCCGCAAGTGTTGGTTATGGAGCGCGTCTACGGCGTGCCAGTTAATGATATTGCCGCCTTAAAAGCCGCCGGCGTAGATTTACAAAAAGTGGCTGAACGCGGCGTGGAAATTTTCTTTAAGCAAGTGTTCGTGGATAATTTTTTTCATGCCGACATGCATCCGGGGAATATTTTTATTGATATACGTCAGCCGACAGATCCGCGCTACATCGCGGTTGATTTTGGAATTGTTGGCGCTTTGAGCGAAGATGATCAGCGTTATTTAGCCGAAAACTTTTTAGCCTTTTTTAAACGTGATTATCGGCGCGTCGCTGAATTGCATTTGGAATCTGGTTGGGTGCCTAGCCATGTGCGCGTACAAGATTTTGAAGCGGCTATTCGTGCGGTATGCGAGCCGAATTTTCAAAAACCTTTAAAAGAAATTTCTTTTGCGCAAATATTATTGCGTTTATTTCAAACCGTGCAGCGTTTTGATTTTGTGATTCAACCGCAATTGATTCTCTTGCAAAAAACTTTACTGCATATCGAAGGTTTGGGCCGAGAGTTATATCCGGAATTGGATTTATGGAAAACCGCTAAACCGTTTATGGAAAAAACCATGCGTGAGCGCGTCGCGTTCCAAACCCTTATGGATTTATGGCCAGGCCCTAAACCTGTTTGGTTGCGGCACTTGCCAGATCTACCTGATCGCGTGTATCGCATTGTTCGCGATTTAGGTCGTGGTGAATTAGCGTTTACTCTGCGCAACCCCGACTTTGTAAAACTTGAAAAACAATTACAGCGTCAAAACAAACAACGTTTTTGGTTAACCTCGGCGGTTAGCGGTAGCTTTATGTGCTTAGCGTTATTGTTATTAGTGCCACAGCTGCCGATGATATTTTTAAGTATTTTAGCAATGGGCAGCGCAGCGGCATTTTTAAAAGCTTGGTGGTTGACGCAATAACATGGACGTCACCAGCATCATCAGTGATTTGAATGCACGCCAGCGTGAAGCTGTCAGTGCGCCACCGATTCATCAATTAGTTTTGGCCGGAGCGGGCAGCGGTAAAACGCGGGTCTTAGTGCATCGCATGGCGTGGTTAATCGCCGCTGAACAAGTGTCGCCGTTTAGTTTATTAGCAGTTACCTTTACTAATAAAGCCGCACAAGAAATGCGCCAACGTGCTGAACGTTTATTAGCCATGCCAGCGCGTGGTTTATGGATTGGTACTTTTCATGGCATTGCGCATCGTTTGTTGCGGGAGCATTGGCGCGAAGCGAAGCTGCCAGAAACTTTTCAAATTCTAGATTCGCAAGATCAGTTACGTTTAATTAAACGCATTATTAAAAATCTTGAGCTTGATGAAACACGCTGGCCGCCCAAGCAAGCGCAATGGTTTATTAATGCACGCAAAGATGAAGGTTTGCGCGCAGCGCATATCATCGACAATGGCGATTTGCTTCAACGGCAGTTGGTAAAAATTTACAGTCAATATGAGCAACAATGTCAGCGCATGGGCGTTATAGATTTTGCTGAGCTGATGTTGCGATGTCTAGAAACATTACGCGATACCCCCGCTTTGCTGACGCATTATCATGAGCGTTTCACGCATTTGTTAGTGGATGAGTTTCAGGACACCAATACTATTCAATACGCTTTATTAAAATTATTGGCCGGCGCAAATACTAAAGTGTTTGCGGTCGGTGATGATGATCAGTCGATTTATGGTTGGCGTGGTGCGCGCATTGAAAATATTCAACAATTCAGCAAACATTTTAAAAATACTCAAACCACACGCTTAGAACAAAACTATCGTTCCACGGGTTCTATTCTGGGTGCGGCTAATGGTTTGATTGCCCATAACAGCGGGCGGTTGGGTAAAGAATTATGGACGGAAGCCGGCAATGGCGATCCCGTTGATATTTATTGTGCGTTTAATGAAACTGATGAAGCGCGTTATATAGTTGAACGCATCCAGCAATGGATAGAACAAGGCGGACGTCGGGATGAAACCGCGATCTTGTATCGTTCTAATGCACAGTCGCGCATTTTTGAAGAAATGTTTATTAGTGCCAGAATTCCGTATCGTGTGTATGGTGGGCTGCGCTTTTTTGAACGTGCTGAAATTAAAGATGCACTAGCGTATTTGCGTTTAGCGATTAATGCGCAAGACGATGCTTCCTTTGAGCGTATTGTCAATGTGCCACCACGCGGAATTGGTGATCGCACCTTGGAGCAATTGCGCGAAGTCAGCCGCGAAAAAGATTGTTCTATGTGGCAGGCTGCTGAAATATTAGTTATTGCTAATAGTTTGACTGCCCGTGCGAGCAATGCGGTACAAATCTTCATACGCCAAATGCGTGCGCTCGCTGACACATTAGAAAATTTAACTCTACATGAGCAAGTTGAGCATTGTATACACAGCAGTGGTTTATTAGATTTTTATGCCAAAGATGTTACTGATAAGGGTCAATCGCGCAAAGAAAATTTAGAAGAATTAGTTTCTGCCGCGCGCGGCTTTGAATTTGACGAAGTAGCGCATCAAGGTATGCGACCGTTGGATGCTTTTTTAGCGCACGCTGCGTTAGAAGCCGGCGAAGGTCAGGCCGATGCATGGGAAGATTGTGTGCAGTTGATGACGCTGCATTCGGCGAAAGGTTTGGAATTTCCTCTGGTGTTTTTATGCGGTTTGGAAGAAGGTTTGTTTCCGCATCAAATGGCCTTGGAAGAAGGTGACCGCTTAGAAGAAGAACGACGTTTGTGTTATGTCGGCATTACGCGCGCACGCCAACAATTAGTGATTAGTTATGCTGAATCGCGGCGCTTATATGGACGCGAAAGTTATTGTTTGCCTTCGCGATTTTTAAGCGAGATTCCTGCTGCAGTGACGCGAGATATTCGCGCACGGGCTGCGCATGTTGCTAAAGGCAGTTATCGTCCCGCAGTAGAAAATAGTGCACAAGTTATTAAGGGTGGTTTACGCATGGGTCAGCGTGTGGCACATGAAAAATTTGGTGCGGGTGTTATTTTAGATTGTGAAGGTCAAGGCCAGCATACACGCGTACAAGTCAACTTTGAATCTGCGGGCAGCAAATGGTTAGTGTTGGCATATGCTAATTTGCAAGTCTTATGAGTTGCGATAGCGCGCAGAGAATTTTTTAAAATTTATAATAAAAATAACACACACATAAAAAACCCCGGCATGCCGGGGTTTTTGTTATTGCAAGGCGTTAATGATTAAAACGCTAAACCTAAGCTAAGGTATTTAACTTCAATTTCATCAATATCATATTGGGTATATTCTAATTCCCAACGGATACCTAAACTAAAACCTGCACCTACACCAAAAGCGGTGCCAGTATCTTCAGCAAGATCACCAATTTCAGCTTGCGCAGCACCTAAACGTGCGATCACATAAACAGGACCTGCACTGCGTGCTGAAATATAAACGGCGGTGCTTTGAAAACCGGCCTCTACTTTTGGGCCCACTACAGGTTCAATGGTGGCATCTGATAATGATCGGCTGTATTCCGCTTCAAACGCTAAATCCGCAACGGCTAAATTTAAAAATTCATAGCTGCCTTGAACAGACATATTGGTGGCGTTATCGGCTTCAGCATTTTTGAGCGCAGGACCGGTGGTGGTCACCAGGGCATTATCAAAGTTATAGTCAATGACCCCCACTTTAGCGCCAATAATTAATTCGCCGGCTAATACGGGCAAAGAGCACAGCAACAGCGCGGTAGTAAATAAACCTTTTTTTAACATGCGAACATCCTTTAACAGGTTGAGTGTGCAGGCATTATAGCCTGGGATGCTTAAGATACAGAACTGATTTAGTGAGTTAGCACTCAATTTTGCTTAAACACAGAATAGTTTGCGGGTTAATAGTTAAAATAAAATGAAGGCTTTGTATTTTTATAAACCGACGCAGTTTTATTTTTGCGGCGATCCCGTTCGGCATTACGGTGTGAGCCAACGGCGCTTGTAAGCTATGATTTTTGTTTAAGCTCGATGAGCGTCAGGCTACCGTTTCTTCTAGCAATGTCAGCAATTGAGTCTGTTGTTGAATGCGTTTGCGTAAAATGCGTTCAAATACTGCGGGATCTTTAGTATGAGTTAATTCACCTGCACGCGGATGATATGAATCTAGCAAACGCGATAGCCAAAAACGCAAAGCGGCTTTGCGTAACATCGTCGGCCATGCCGCAATTTCGTTTGCGCCCAATGGACGTTCGGCGTGATAGGCGATTAACATGGTTTTAACTAAAGCGAGATTGAGTTCACCTTGTTCATCAGAACACCAATCATTGATCAATACGGCTAAATCGTAAATTAAGATATCGTTGCAAGCGAAATAAAAATCAATTAAACCGCTAAGATGATTGCCGTCGAATAATACATTGTCTAAAAATAAATCCGCATGAATCACGCCATGGGGTAGGCGCGCGAGATCTTGTTGTAATTGAAAAGTAAGTTCGGCATCCAGAAAACTTCGAATATCAGGATCGAGCTTGTCTTGTAATTTGCGCGCAGCATCGAGCATCCAATCTAGATTACGTGCGTTTTGGCGCTGCAATGGAAATTTCTGACCAGCGCGATGCATTTGCGCCATGGTAGCAGCGACAGTTGCATATTGTTGTTGCGTAGGTGTGGTCGTGGCACGTCCGGCTAGTCGTTGCACTAAAGCGGTCGGTTTACCATTTAAATGTTGCAGATAATGCGCATCACGATCGGCAATAGGATGTGCAGATGGCACACCTTGTTGCGCTAAATAAGCCATTAACTCTAAATAATAAGGTAAGTCTTCGCTCGCCAGCGTTTCGAATAAGGTCAGCACAAATTGTTGAGTGCCCTGTGCATTGCGAGTGCTTACAAAATAATTGGTATTTTCGATACCGTCGCTAATACCTTGGAAACTCTCGAGCTCGCCAACATTGTAACGTGTTAGAAACTGAGCTAGTTCGCTGGCAGAGACCGTCGTGTAAACGGACATAAATGTCCTGTAGACTGGGGGAGACCCGCGCAGTTTACCATCATGTGTCACGCAAGGTGAGTGGGTCAGCGTTAATTCTGTTAATCGTTGATAATTTATTGTTTGCACACGTTCATTGCGTAATATTAATCGCATACGTCGCACTTGGTTTTGTAAAGGAATGGGGAATGCTCACTTCAAACACACGTCAACAAATTGTGCTAGTTGATGGCTCATCGTATTTATTTCGCGCTTTTCATAGTTTGCCGGCGTTAACCAACAGTCAAGGCGAACCTACCGGTGCCATTTATGGCGTGCTCAATATGTTGCGGCGTTTGCAAAAAGACTACGCACCGGCATATATCGCGGTGGTCTTTGATGCCAAGGGTAAAAATTTTCGGCATGAACTGTATAGCGATTACAAAGCGCATCGACCGCCGATGCCGACAGAGCTCGCCTCGCAAATTGCACCGTTGCAGGAAATTATTCGTGCGCTGGGCATGCCTTTAATCATTCAAAGCGGCGTGGAAGCGGACGATGTTTTAGGCACTTTGGCTAAACAAGCCGAAGCCGCGGGTTTAGACGTGGTTATTTCCACCGGCGACAAAGATATGGCGCAGCTGGTGAATGAGCGCGTCACGTTAATTAACACGATGACCGATACGCGGATGGATAGCGCCGGCGTCGAAGCAAAATTTGGCGTAAAGCCTACGCAGATTATTGATTATCTCGCCTTGATGGGCGACACCTCTGACAACATTCCAGGCGTACCAAAAGTAGGCCCCAAAACAGCTGCGAAATGGTTGCAAGAATATCAGAGCTTGGATGGTGTAATAGCAAACGTTGATAAAATCAGCGGCAAAGTCGGTGAGAATTTGCGTTCGGTGTTGGAGCTATTGCCGCTTTCTCGCAACTTAACCACGATTCGTTGTGATGTAGCGCTGGACCGCGAAATAAGTAGTTTGCAATTAGCCCCACCCGACGTAAACACTTTACGCGAATGGTATAAACGTTATGAATTTAAATCTTGGTTAGCTGAATTAAATTCTAAAATAGAAGGCAATGAACCACAAAATCCCGTAAAGAAAATATTACAAAATAGTATTCCCCCCGCGCCTGTCAATACTCCTGTTGCTCTTGATATAAAAGTTGAATACGAAATTATTTTGCAGCAGGCGCAATTAGATGCTTGGCTGGCACGATTACACGCGGCGGATTATTTTGCTTTTGATACCGAAACCACCAGTTTGAATTATATGGATGCAGAACTCGTCGGTGTGTCTTTTGCTACAGAAGTAGGTAAAGCTGCTTATATTCCCTTGGCGCATGACTATTTAGGCGCGCCTATTCAATTATCACGCGATGGCGTATTGGCCGCGTTAAAACCCTTGTTAGAAAAAATGCCGGCACGTATCGTGGGGCAGCATATAAAATATGATCGCAATGTTTTGCGACATTACAATATTGAATTAAACGCTATCGCGCACGACACTATGCTGGAATCTTATATTTTAGATTCAGCTGGCTCGCGTCATGATATGGATACTTTGGCGAAAAAATATTTAGATTACGACACTACCACTTTTGTCGATGTTGCTGGTAAAGGCGCAAAACAAATTACTTTTAACCAAGTTGAGATTGAAACTGCTGCGCACTATGCTGCTGAGGATGCAGATATAACATTGCGCTTACATGAAACCTTGTGGCCAAAATTACAAGCAAACCCGAGTTTGCAACATGTTTACGAAACTTTGGAAAGACCTTTAATCCCGGTTTTGTCGCGTATGGAATATTACGGTGTAAAAGTAGATGCCGCGCAATTGCGCGCATTAAGCGCAGGATTTGCGCAACGTATTGCCGAAGTGGAAGCGGCTGCGCATACGCAAGCCGGTGGGCCCTTTAATTTAAACTCGCCTAAACAAATTCAAGAAATTTTGTTTGTTCAACAAAAAATTCCCGCGTTACGTAAAACACCAGGAGGCGTACCGTCGACTGCAGAAGATGTGTTAGAAGAGCTGAGTGAGCAAGGCCATGAGTTGCCACGTTTATTATTAGAGCATCGTAGCTTGAGTAAATTAAAATCGACGTACACCGATAAATTACCTGAACAGATTAATGCACGCACAGGGCGCGTGCATACTTCTTATCATCAAGCTATCGCCGCGACCGGACGATTGTCATCAACCGATCCTAATTTACAAAATATTCCGATTCGACATGAAGCCGGTCGACTTATACGACAAGCGTTTATTGCTGAAACGGGACACAGTTTAATTGCCGCCGATTATTCACAAATTGAATTACGTATCATGGCGCATTTATCCGAAGACCCCACTTTATGCAAAGCCTTTGAGCAAGGCATTGACGTGCATCGCGCGACTGCTGCTGAAGTGTTTGATGTAGCAGTTGATGCCGTGAGCCAAGACCAACGTCGCGCCGCGAAAGCAATTAATTTTGGTTTAATCTATGGCATGTCGGCTTTTGGTTTAGCAAAACAACTGGATTTAGGTCGTCAAGAAGCACAGCACTATATTGATCGTTATTTTGCGCGTTATCCTGGCGTGAAAAATTATATGGAACGCACACGTCAACAAGCGCGTGATCAAGGATATATCGAAACGGTATTTGGCCGACGTTTGTATTTGCCCGATATTAAAGCTAGCAACGCGCAACGCCGTCAATACGCAGAACGCACCGCCATCAATGCGCCTATGCAAGGCACTGCGGCTGACATAATAAAAATGGCAATGATTGCCGTTGATGCATGGCTACAAGAAAGCCATTTAGACGTGCGCATGATCATGCAAGTGCACGATGAATTAGTGTTGGAAGCTCCCACAGAAAAAATTCCAATCATTGTCGATGGCGTGCGCCAGCGAATGATGAGCGCGGCGAAATTGAATGTGGCTTTAGAAGTAGATGTGGGAACTGGATTAAATTGGGATGCGGCGCATTAGTGTTTTTCCTAATACTTTAGAACGGAAAACAAAGGCGTTTCGCTGATCGCTGCGAAACTATAATGAGTAACTTTGATTACCATGGATGGCATGAATGCAGATTTTGCAGGAGCAAAAATCTGCCTGTCGTAACTTAGTGTTTAATGTATGACGCGCAATAAGCGCAGCGCATTGCGCTACAAGTTTTAGTTTAATTAAAAGCCAAAGCGTTTCGCTTGTCGCTACGCGACTACAGCGAGTAACTTTTTGTCGTAACAAAAAGTCACCAAAAAATACTTGCCCTTATGTTGTGTACTTTAATGGAATGATATTCCATTAAAGTATTCCCTCGCCGTATTTAAGGGTTAACGCGTCGCCTCAACGCAACGTCCTGTTGCGATCGGCTCACATGAACATCCCTGTTCATGTGCCGCTACTCCTTAAACACTTCTCGGCACAACCTAACGGGCATTATCCCTTCGTTTAGAATCCGCCAAACTTAAAACTTTTTCTAAGATTGATTGGCTTCAGCAATAGAACGAAGTAAATTCCCCTCATGGCTCGCCGAGCATTTGAGCGGTTGTCGGGAAAAACAAACAGGACGTTTGTTTTAGTCACGCCGCGACGACCTGCAACAACAGATCAAACGCGACGGGAACTGCGCGTAATATTTACGCGCAGCGAGACATCGGGAAAGTATTTTTTGGTGACTTTTTGTTACGACAGCAGATTTTTGCTCCTGCAAAATCTGCATTCGCGCCATCCATGGCGATCAAAAGTTACTCGCTGTAGTCGCGTAGCGACGAGCGAAACGCTTCTGTTTTTATAAGAATATTCAACTTGTTGTTAAAACAAGCGAAACGGTTGTTATTTTTTTGTTTGATACGCGAAATGTAAAAAACATAATAATCAAAACTTTTTCGCGCCCAAAAAAAAGCCCCGACCGAAGGGGGGTCAGGGCAAAATACCCGGCAAGGGCGCCGGGCGAAGTGTCCACCCAGGAAGTGCGGTGGACCGGTGCCGGGCTAAAGCACCTGAAGTGTGTGAGCGGGATTTTAGGGAAAAGTTCAGTTAGTGTTGTTTGAAATCACACAACTTTGTTTTGAAACTTCAAATGCTTAAAAATAAATTTTTGTAGTGATGAGTCACAATTATTTTTGTAACAATCTTTTCTTGCTCATATTATTTAGCAGTTATTTCGCAAGATGCCATTCTTTATTGTAAATATTTACACTAAGCGTTGACCTGTGAACCACGCATCAAGTACTTCGTGTACATCATCAACTCCGTTTTTGGCGGTTGCTGAAAATAATTGCAGAGTGGCGACGATATTAGCGTCTTCAATTGCGCGTTGTACCTGTAACAATGTGGTCTTGCCCACGTTGTAGGTAAGTTTGTCCGCTTTGGTAAGTAATATATGGAGCGGCACATCTTCCGCCGCGCACCATTTGATCATTTGCCAATCGAGATCTTGTAACGGATGGCGAATATCCATAATTAATATTAGCCCCGCGAGTTGTTCGCGTTCGACAAAGTAACGTTGTAAATGCGTTTGCCAATGGCGTTTGATGGCGTCCGGGACTTTGGCGTAACCATAACCGGGTAAATCGATTAAGCGTTGACCATCGGGTAATTCGAAAAGATTGATCATTTGCGTGCGCCCGGGCGTATTACTGACGCGGGCGAGTTGTTTTTGATCGGTAATAGCATTGAGCGCGCTGGATTTGCCGGCGTTAGAACGACCAGCAAAAGCAATTTCGCGCACTTTATCTTGCGGTAGCAGGGTGATATCGGGAGCGCTGCTGATAAAACGAGCTTGTCGGTAAACGGGATTCATCTTCTGTGTGCCTAATTAATCGAAGGATGTTGCTCAGTTGTATAATTTAAAAAGACGTAACCTAGAATTCTTATTCGTCGCAATTACCCCTCTGGCATTTACCCTGGGGGGATGGCTGATATAAAATGCGCGCCTTCTCGTTGTCCATTAGTGGTTTTAGGGCGGCGGGCATTTAACCACGTCTCATATGCTGACGCAAAAGCGCGCAAGAGGAATCCTCGTGATAACAATTAATCGAATTATGATATTGACGGCTTTGTTACTGTCTTCTGCGGCTTTATCCGCAGCGGACAAGCCTTTGTTAGGAGATGCGCAAGCAGGTCAATCGAAAGCACAATTGTGTGTAGCGTGTCATGGTGCAGATGGTAACAGTGTAAGTCCGCTGTTTCCGAAATTAGCCGGACAGCATGCGAAATATCTTAGTGAGCAGTTACATGCTTTTAAATTAGGCGCACAAGGTCCGCGCCACAGTCCTAATGCTGCGCAAATGTATGGTATGGCTGCGGGTTTAAGTGACCAAGATATTGCGGATATTGCGGCTTATTATGCGAGCCAAAAAGTTACGGTAGGTACCACGGCGCAAAGCGTTTTAGCCTTAGGCCAGGCTTTATATCGCGGCGGTGATACAAGCAAAGGCGTGGCCGCCTGCGCAGCTTGCCATGGCCCCAATGGCCGCGGTAATCCACAAGCGGGTTATCCGCAAGTTTCAGGTCAACATGCGGCCTATACAAACGGACAATTACAAGCATTTGCGACCGCTCAACGTAGCACTGATACCAATGAAGTGATGCGTGCATTGGCGATTAAATTAAGTCCGGCGGATATGGAAGCGGTTGCGGAATATATCCAAGGCCTGCATTAAGCATTAATTTTTATGCAATATCTAAAAAGGCGACTATTTAGTCGCCTTTTTTATGGCAGTGGCCATTACTGCCGACGTTCGGTATAGTCCTCAGGGAAACAAAATGTCGAATGATGGTCATAACGACTGCCTATTGGCGCACTTATCAGCAATTTAGGGGACAGCTATGTTGAAACGAAGCCTTATATTATTACTAGGTTCTATTTTCGCGATGGCAGCATGTGCTGCGGAAACACCCAATGAAAAATTTAAAGAAGGCATCGACTATGGCGTATTGCCAAAAGCGGTGGCTACCGATGTAGCGAATAAAGTAGAAGTGATTGAATTTTTTTATTATGGTTGCCCGCATTGTTATCACTTCGAACCCCATATTCAATCACTGCGTAAAACCATGCCGACCACGGCGGTTTTTAAAGCAGTACCTGCGACTTTTAGTGATGAGTGGAAAAAAGCCGCACGCGCTTATTACGCACTTGAATCGTTAGGTGCGCTCGATAAAACGCATAAACCTATTTTTGAAGCTATTCATAAACACAATAAAAAATTGAGCAGTCCTGAATCGTTTGCCGATGTTGTAGCGGCACAAGGCGTGGATCGCAAAGCATTTTTAGATGCGATGAATGCGTTTAATACCGATAGCAAAGTCAACAAAGCCAGCCAATTAGTGATGCTGTATCAAGTAAGTGGCGTACCAATGCTGGCAGTAAATGGTCGTTATATAGTGACCGGTGAATTAGCTAAAAGCCCAGAACGGATGATTGAAATTACTCGTTTCTTGATTAATAAAGAAGCTAAACGAATGGATTTAAAATAAGTAAGATTGTAAGCATTAATTAATAGAATGTTGAAGCGGGGTGCTGTCGATGACAGCACCCCGTTTTTTTTATGTGTTAGGTGAATCGTTGCGCGTTTGCCATTGCACGCGTTGACCTCGTTGCAGCGCAAAATGTTCAATGCTGCCGGCCGCTAATTCTAAGGTGTGTACCGCAGGCCAACACGCACTCACACGCCAAGGCCGTAATTGCGGAACCAGTTTTACAATATGACCACGTTGATCCAAATAAACCACATCAATGTTATAACGCAAAAAACCCGTGTGGATAGCACCACAATAATCAATCCATAAGCCGCCGCCTAAAAGCGGTTGTGGATGACCAATTAAACCTAAAAGATGTTCGAGGATGTGGCGGATGCGCTGCATTTTATTGAGTTGCGCAACGGACTGAGTGGTTTCATTGAGGATGGTGACAATACCTTGTCGCATATTTTAACCTGTATTCGGGCTAACAGTGTATGAAGGAAGGATTACGCTAATGCAATATAATCGCAAATGGGTAGTGGCGCTAGATGCCGCGTAAATTTAGCCACATACTTTTTCTAAGGCCGCGCGTAAGTCAGCTAGTTTAAAAGGTTTTTGCAAATAATGTGCATCCGCTTCTAGTACGCCGTCTTTAGTAATAGCATCAGCTGGATAACCTGACATATATAAAACGCGCAACTCTGGAAATCTCTTATTTAAGATAACAAACAATTGTTTGCCATTTAATTCCGGCATGATCACATCGGATAACAATAAATTAAAACGTTGCGGCGCTGTTTGAGCAATGACTAATGCGCGGGTAGGATTATCGATAGCGGTAACTGTATGCCCTAAAGTTACTAACATCTTTTCGGTAATGGTGCGCACCAAACGATCATCTTCTACTAATAAGATATGCTGCGCGGGTAATTGCATGACGGGCGCGGTTGCTGCGTGATGTTTGGTGAGCACTACACTTTTGTGTGCTTGGAAAAATATTTCAAAAGAACAGCCCTTGTTAGGTATGCTGCTCACATGCAAAAAACCGTGATGTTGTTTAACAATACCAAACACCGTTGACAAACCTAAGCCCGTCCCCGCGCCTACGGATTTTGTTGTAAAGAAAGGCTCAAAAACACGCGTTAAATTATCGGCAGAAATACCATGGCCGGTATCGCTTACTTTTAATGAGACATAATTACCCGCAGGCACGGTCATTAAAGGTGACTCTAATGCTTCTTGTAAAATAATATTACGCGTGTTGATTAATAATACCCCACCATCGGGCATTGCATCTTGCGCATTGCCTACTAAATTCAGCAGGATTTGATCAATCTGTGCCGCATCAGCAAAAATATCGTGTAAGTTGATTTGTAGCTCTAGCTTTAAATCAATATTTTCCCGAATTAAGCGCAACAATAAACTTTCAACTGATTGAACAACCTCATTTAATCCCACCGCTTCAGGCCGAATCGTCTGTTTGCGACTGAAGGCTAATAATTGTTGAGTTAATAAACGACCCCGTTCACCCGCTTGTAAAATGTGGGTAGTAAAACGTTGTGTGTCAGGATCTTTAGGCGTGCGCATTTGTAATAATTCAGCAAAGCCATTAATTGCAAATAAAATATTATTGAAATCATGCGCGATACCACCCGCTAATACGCCGATCGCTTCCATTTTTTGAGCTTGTCGTAATTGTTCTTCTAAACGTTTGCGTACCGTAATATCTAAATGCGTGCCCGCAGCGCGCAGTGGTTGACCTTGTTCATCACGTTCGGTAATTTTGCCCTGCGTTAAGATCCAATGATAATCACCTGATTTAGCGCGGTAACGAAATTCTCCGCGATAACTTTCATGTCCTTGTTGGACGTGTTGCTCTACACCGGCCAGCAGTTCTTGGTGATCATCGGGATGCACAATGCTGAACCAGTCATTCAGTATTTCAGAAAATTCATCCGTTGAATAACCCAGCATCTCGGCCATGCCGCGATTAAAGCTGGCTTGCATAGTGCGGGTATCAGTTTCCCAAACACCTAAACTGCCATTAGATAAAGCAACATCTAAACGTTGTTGGCTAGTTTGAAGCGCCAATTCCATTTCTCGGCGATCAGTGATATCGATGGCAACGCCAATAATTTGTTTTAATTTACCTTCAGTATCAAATTGAAATGCTGTTTCACGCGCACTTACCCAGCGCCATTGGCCTTGTAGGTTAGGAATGCGGTATTCAATTTTTAGAATTTCACCTTCTTGAGCTTGCTTTAATGCGACAAAGTGCTGCTGTAATGTGTTGGCATCATCTGGGTGTAAATCAAAGAGTTGATTATGGTGCTGATCGGCCATCACCGCTTCGGCGCTTATGCCGGTGATTTGTTCCACTCCGCGCGTTACAAACACCATTCGTTGTTCTTGTACATCATATAAATAGGTCATGCCCGGTGATGCATCTAATAATTTATCTAAGAATTGCTGTTGTTGTTGTGCTTCGGCCTCTGCGGCTTTGCGATTAGTAATGTCCAGGGCTACGCCGATAACGCTTTGCGCCGCGCCTAGTGAATCTAGTTGAAAAACGGTTTCGCGCGCGCTAATCCAGCGCCATTGTTGGCGATGATCCAATACGCGGTATTCGATTTCGAAAGTTTCATTTTCTTGCGCGTGAGATAATTTATTAAAGTGCTGTTTAATTCGTTCAACATCATCAGGATGGCCGTCGTCAATAGAGCTTATAAGCTGATGTTGAAATGTTTTTGTGGAATCTATGCCGAGGATATCTTGTACACCGCGACTAGCAAATATCATAGGGCCATTGGGCAATTCGTAAATGTAAGTTATGCCGGGAGATGTATCTAATAATTTCTCAGTAAATTGTTTTTGTTGTTGAGCTTCTATTTCAGTTTTTTTGCGATCGCTTATGTCGACAGCAGTACCCACTACACCTTCGATCCCATCATTTTTACGTAATAATGTGACGCGCGTTAGAATGTGACGGATCTCGCCATCAGGTCGACGAATGCGATATTCTTGTTCAAAAAAATCTTGATCAGCGGGAAAAGAATCTAAGTTAACGATGGCGCCAGGACGATCTTCTTCTAAGATCACGTGATGCCACGCTAATGGATCTGTGTATAACGTTGCGCAGGGAATACCCCAGACAACTTCAAACTCCGGATTAACGTACAAGATTTTATAATTATCTTTATGGTCGCCAATTCCAAACCAAAAAACTTCTTTGATATTGTGAGCAATGTATTCAAAACGATTTTGCGCTTCTTGTAGCCGATGCGCTGATTCAAGGTCTTTCGTTTTATCGTAGACCATGCCTTGAATAGCCGGCTGACCGTTGTAAAAAACGTGATTGCCCATTATAACGACGGTAATGATACGACCATCCAGTCGCACTAAGCGTTCTTCTTTTAATTCACTGCCTTGGGTTTCATTGGCGTATAAATTCTTAATGTGCTCCCTAATAACAGGGCGATCATCGGGATGCGTATAGTTAATGGATTCCGTGCCTAATAATTGAGCGGCAGAAGTGGCGCCCAATAAAGTGACTGCCGCATCGTTGACATACACCAATATCCCGTTGGATTGAATAAAAATAGGGACGGTTGAATGATCAATAAGTTGAGTGTAGCGCGTTGCGATTTCGCGCAGCTGTTCAATGGATAAGCTATTTATATCGAGTGACATTATTTGCTAATTTTCGCGCAACAAAAATAATCCGTAAAATCATGTTCAGCCTGCGGTTGTATTTTTAAATAATAAACGCAGTTGCAGATTAGCAGGCTGAACATATGCCTCTAATTAATCGTTAAGCGCCGTGTTTTCCTGATTCCCAACCTTGTTCGGCGAGGAATTTGTTACCGGAAGCAGTTGGCGCTTCTTCCAGGTCAGTTGCCATGCTGTCATTCCAGCGATTTAAAAAACCAAATAAACCAATGACGCCGAGTAATTCTACAATTTGGCTTTCATCCCAGTGTTCACGCAAACGTAAAAATAATTCATCAGTCACGCCGTTAGGTACAGAACCGCCCGCTAAACCAAATTCCAACGCTACTTTTTCTGCGGGTGTAAACAACGCACTCTTTTCATAATTAAATAAGGCGCTGATTTTTGCTTCATCTACACCCATGAATTGACTGCCGTCTGCTTGATGCGCTTGGCAATATAAACAACCTGCTGCATAACTCGCCATGAGCCCGACCATTTTTTTTAACCCGACATCCACCGTACCCTCGCCGACCGTCGCATCGCCTAATGCGGCTAACGCTTTAACAATATTGGGGCGACGCTGCATAGTTAATAAACTATTGGCGTGAAAACCCATGCGGTTTTTAAATGCGCTTAATGCGTCGGCGACTTCAGGAACGCTGCCGGCTGGTAATGGTTTCATTCGTGCCATGAGATGTACCTTTTTGTGTGTAAATGATGAGAGCAGCATACGGTTTGATTCTTTGCCATACAAGTGCGCGCGTGGGATTAATCGAATGTGTGAAGCGTCTCTGGTCGGCGTGATAATCCACCATGCGGTTGAGATAACGTAAAACTATTTTTAACGATTTTAGTCAACCCTTCTAATAGCGTGATGCCGTATACTACGCGCCATGCCAGCATTACAACTGAAAAATGTCGAACTGAGCTTCGGCGGCCACACCTTACTTAATCGCGTAAACCTTGTTATTGAACCGGGTGAGCGTGTGTGTTTGATTGGCCGTAATGGTGAAGGTAAATCAACGTTAATGAAATTAATCAATGCCGAGATGTTGCCGGATGATGGCAATATTTGGCGCGCTGAAGGGGCGAGATTTGCGCGCCTTGATCAAGACGTACCTGCCGCCGCAGATGATAAAGTTTTTGATTTGGTTGCTGCGGGTCTAGGCCCGGTCGCCGGTTGGTTAAGTCGTTATCACGACACCTTAAAATTATTAGAAACAGCGGGCGATGATTACGAACAACACCTGGAAGAACTGGGGCGAATACAACATTATTTGGAAACGCATGAAGGTTGGCAGTTAGAACAACGTGTCACCACCGTGTTAGCGCAATTAGATTTAAATCCTGACAGTTGTTTTGCGGAGTTATCCGGCGGTTGGCGTCGCCGCGTAATGTTGGCGCGTGCCTTAGTTGCACAGCCAGATGTTTTGTTATTGGATGAGCCTACTAACCACTTAGATATTGAAATGATTCAATGGATGGAACAAACCTTATTGAGTTATCAAGGCACGCTTATTTTTATTTCGCACGACCGGGCTTTTCTAAAATCGTTGTCGACGCGGATTATTGAATTAGATCGCGGTCAGTTATATAACTGGGATTGCAATTATCCCACGTATCTTGAGCGCAAAAAAGCGGCATTAGAAGCCGAAGCGCATCATCAGTCAGAGTTTGATAAAAAATTAGCGCAAGAAGAAGTATGGATACGCCAAGGTATTAAAGCGCGGCGCACACGTAATGAAGGTCGGGTTCGAGCACTGATGCAATTGCGCGAAGAACGTGCGCAACGACGGGAACAAATCGGTAAAGCGGCGTTTAAGATTGATGATATTGCGCGCTCTGGAAAATTAGTCATAAAAGCTGACAATGTTTCGTTTGGCTATGCAGAAAAAACCATCATAAAAGATTTTTCTAGCACTATTATTCGCGGCGACAAAATTGGCTTAATGGGCCCCAATGGTTGCGGCAAGAGTACCTTGCTCAAAGTATTGCTCGGTCAATTAAAACCGACCGCGGGGCAATTGCAAGTCGGCACCCAATTGCAAATGGCGTATTTTGATCAACAGCGCGAAACCTTAAAAGAAGATACGAGTGTGATGGATAACGTCGCAGAAGGCCGCGAATTTATTGAAATCAACGGTAATCGCCGGCACTTAATTAGTTATTTACAAGATTTTCTATTTACGCCCGAACGCGCGCGCGCGCCGGCGAAAAAATTATCCGGTGGCGAACGTAATCGCTTAATGCTAGCTAAGTTATTCAGCAAGCCTTTTAATTTATTGGTATTAGACGAACCGACTAATGATTTAGATGTAGAAACCTTAGAGTTGTTAGAAGATTTACTAACAGACTATGCTGGCACTTTATTAATCGTCAGCCATGACCGTGCATTTTTAGACAATGTAGTGACCAGCGTATTTGCTTATGAAGGCCAAGGCGAATTTGTTGAATACGTGGGTGGTTATGAAGACTGGCTGCGCCAGCGACCCAAAAACTTTAGTTATGCAGAGATTGTAGAAAAAGAAAAAAAGTCTATAACAAAAACTGCAGACATAACGCCTATCGTTGATAAAGCGGTTAAAAAATTGAGTTACAAAGAACAGCGTGAGCTAGCTGAATTGCCGGCCAAAATAGAAACGCTGGAAATAGAGCAACGTCAATTACAAGAACGCTTAGCAGATCCCGCTATTTATCAAAACGCTCTAGAGCTAAGCAGTGTTAATAATCGTTTAGCTGAAATTGAAAAAGTACTGCTCGTTGCTTACGAGCGTTGGAATGCTTTAGAAAATTAACTATATGATTGTGCCCATAGGAAAAAATAATTACCTAGTGTTCCGCAATCTAAGCCAAGCATATGAAGCGGAATTTTCCGTCATCACCGGCAAACAACCTGATGTTAACGGCATGTTTTCGCTAGATACCGACTGCGATGAAAGTCACGATGGTTTTTTATTGTATGAATCCGATATCCCCATTGGTTTTGCTGTTAAAGGCCGCGATTCTGGACGGCATGACATGGCGGAATTTTATATTATCCCGACTGTGCGTCGTCAAGGCTTAGGCGAGGAATTCGCGCAAGCAATATTTCGACACTATCCAGGCAAGTGGCAAGTGCGTCAAATCGAAGGCGCAGATTTAGCGCGAACCTTTTGGCGTCGTGTCATTAAAGATTACACGCATAATGAATTTGTTGAAGAGCAAATAGATGATCTCTATTGGGGTTTGGTTATTCGTCAACAATTTTTGTCTGATCCCGCAGCGAACGACGACACACAATTAAGTATGTTGTAAATAATAGTCTGTTGCATGAAGGGATGTGACACTGGAAAGTGGATGTTTGAAAATAGTTTTAACCGACATTTTTAATTCGCGCGCAAACATGCTGTTCTAAAAGTTGAGTATAAATTTAATATGTTAGTAACCTTTATAAATTGTATGGAGTCGTTTTTAATGAACGCTACAAAAGCTCTGTTCGCCGTATTATTTTTAAGTATAGGCATTAATGCGCATGGCAATGAACTCGTCGAGCCTGAAAAAGCTGACGCTGCGTCGGCTCCGGTTTCGGCGCCGGCTTTGATGCCTGCGGCAGAAAGTAAAGCCGACACCAATTGGATTGATGTCTCACCGGTACATAGCTCAATTAATACGCGTGCAGGGATGTCATTCCATAAAGATTTTTATGCAATGCCTTTTACTTGGAGCCCTGATTATGAAAATTCTTATTCTGAATTTATTTATCAATTAAGCACCAAAGTTCGGGTGAGCGACAGCAATTTTTATTTTGCTTATACGCAGAAAAGTTTTTGGCAAGTTTATAACAGCAAAGACTCAAATCCATTTCGCGAAACTAATTACAATCCTGAATTTTTTTATCGCAAAACACCCGGCAGTAAAAATTGGCTTAATAAGATCGGCGCCGATTTTGGTGTGGAGCATGAATCAAATGGTCAGCCGAAACCTGCATCACGCGGTTGGAATCGTAGTTATGCTGCAATTTTTTATCCTACGCCAAACACCCTAACGTATTTGAAAGTTTGGCATGTTTTTGGTGAGGCTTCTGATAGCAGTAAAATTTTGGCAGACAATCCTGACATTATTGATTATTACGGACACGCCGAATTACATTTTCGTTGGCAAAGTTCAGGCGCAGTCCGAAAAGGCGCGCACCTTATGCTGCGAGGTAACGTACACGAAAGCAAAGGCGCGGCACAATTTGATTACACTTATCCGACGGGTTCCAAAGACATGCACTGGTATTTTTCTGTATGGAAAGGCTACGGTGAAAGTTTAATTGATTACGATAAAAATATAACCAGAACGGGCTTAGGTGTGGTTTTTAAGCGCTAATAGATTTTTATTTTGGTGGGAAAATAAATTCACCAGGATTTTTTAAGAAACGCCAGCCTAATAAATTAATAAGCTGTCGACTTTGCGCAAAAGTAATTTGTCGAGCACGTAGCGCGACATACAAAGAAAGTGAAAAACTCACCGTTAAATTTATAAACGCAATTCCGGCCACGCCTAATAATGTCAAAGCAAGCAGTGTTGGGTGTAAATTAAAATCTAAAGTAACGAATGAAAATGCAATAAAAGCCGATGAAAAAGTGACATGACGAATATCCAGCGGCAAACCAAATAACACGCCCAGCGACCATACGCCGCCTAACATGCAGCCCAAAGAAAAATTACCTGCTAAAGCACCTAAGTTATGCGCAATATAATTAGCAATGCGTTGTACACGCGCTTCGCCTAATAACTGTTTAGGCCATTCTAGTTGTAGTAAACGTTGTGGGATTTTGTTGTAAGACGCAAGATTATCGTAATAACCGGCGACTAAACCACTCAAAAACAAACAAACACCGGCGATGGCGGCATAAAATAAAGCGCCACTGAAGGGTGTTACTTGAGATAAAAGAAAATATGCTTTGGCGTCACTGATAAAGTGTTCACCAGAAAAATAGTGCACTAATAATGCAAGCGCCATAGTTATCGATATCGCCGCTATCACGTTGCCGATAATTGCGATTAACTGACTGCGACTGGTTCTTGCAATTAAAGTCACAAGGCCTTCAAGATTTTGTTGTGCGCCGTTAGTTTGATTTAAACTAGCAGCAATGGTGTTCGCCGTCATAGCCGGTTGTTTGGTTGCTACTGTGCCATGCAATAAATGAATTAATACAAATCCAAGTCCATAAATTAAACAATAAGCAATGGTTTCATTAAGTGGCGCTAAATGCAGGCCGGCAACTGATATTTTTGTCATGGCCATAAATGCCACAATAAAACCCGCTATTAATGCCGATTGGAACAGTACAAAATATTCGCGCCGCGATTCGGTAATATAGTGTTCGCCGGTATTGCTGGTGGATTCCGTAATACGCAAGGCCAAGATTGCGATATTTTCTTGCCAATAATAAAACAAAGCATTTTTATGACATTCGGCATGAATCGTATCTTTAAAGTATTGAATAAGAGAGGGGTAATATGCCGCGTCGATATAACCATGACGTGAACGCGTTAGAATATCGAGTAAGGTATCAATGCGTTTTAAATGTTGGCGGAGGCGTAATAGCTTTAATGTTAACGAGAGGCTGGTACCTTCGGCATGTGCACGTAATTTTAATTGCGCGATAAGTTCGTCGCATTTTTGCAGTTGTTGACGTGATGGCGCGGTATCTTCTTCGCTAATATCAAATTTGGCGACAGTAATATTATTTAGTAATTGGATTATCTCGATGTTTTGCGCTAAAAATGCGGACGTTTCTTCTTCAAGTTCGGGCGCGAGATGAATAATCTCGGCATCTAAACCAATGGCACTAATGCGATATGACAAGATACGCAAGGCTTCGCGAAGTTGCGTAATATAAAAAGGCACAGTGGTATTGCTACTAACGAAATTTTTGTCTAATTCTAACGCCTCTAATAAAGTTAGCCATACACTGTTTTCTACACCTTTTACCCATATCCAATCGCGTCTATTGTTAAAAATAACACCAATCATATGTTGTAAGTAACGATGATTAATCACATCCGGTAACAAATGATGCGCGATACGCCGAGTTGTTTCAGAAAAAAATCCAGTCTCCGAGAAAATGCCGGTTTCAGTTAACAGCGTAATGTGTTGATGCTTGCGCAGCAGTTCTAAAATCGCCTGACGAAGATAGGTTTTGAGCGGATCATTGGTCTGCAAGTTATAACAAAGAACATGAATGTTTTGGGTGGCTTGCTCAACATCGTCGTATGCTAGGGGCCGCAGATAACGCACAAGATTACGTAACACGCTGATGTTATCTGTATTCGTTGGCGTGATACTGTCTTGTAGATCTTGCAAACTAAAGACAATAGGTTTTTTGAAAAATATAATAAATGTATTCCTGAGCGCGTATAGGTTGAGCATTATTACAAATATTAAGGCGCCAGCAGTGTAACTAAAAACAGTATGTCGGCCTATGTATTTGTCGGGCGTGCGCCGCTTTGCAAATACAAAGTCGCTGGTTACAATGCTGCGACCTTTGTATTTATCGTAACCCTTGGAGAGTATATGAAAAAAGTGATATTGGCTTTATTTGCGATTTTAATGAGTGCCACCGCATTGGCGGGTAAAACGTATCAAGTGACGGGCCCGGTTTTGGAATTAACGGATAAAAAAATTGTGGTAGAAAATCGCGATAAAGAAAAATGGGAAATTGAACGCAACGCAGCAACGAAAGTGACCGGTGATTTAAAAGTAGGCGCCAAAGTAACTATTCAGTACAGCATGTCGGCGGTTAGCGCGGAAGTGAAGTAAATAAGGTTTTACGTATTGCAACAAAGCCCGCCAACGCGGGCTTTGTTATTGATATGGTGCGCCCGAGACGATTCGAACGTCCGACCTTTGGTTTCGGAAACCAACACTCTATCCAACTGAGCTACGGGCGCAAAATAGGCCTGCTCGAAATAAAAACGACCTCTTCGCGCAAGCCGCGGTATTGTAAGGCTTGAGGTAAAGATTGCCCAGCAAGGCTTGCGGATTAATCGATTTGCCTGCTGCAACTAGCTGGGTATAATGCCCCGCCCGAGGCAGCGCCTCCCCGTTTTCTCATCCCCGAATTTAATAAGGCAGGTTAGTCCAGTGGAAAAAACTGATAAAAAATTTATGTTTTTGTTGTGTGTGCTGGTCGTAGGTATTGTTGGTTTAAGTGTTGTGGTATTTATTGCCGCTAATTTGGTAGGCGATCAAGACTATGGCAAAAGCGAAGCTCAAATCGCCCTGGCCAAAGAACGTTTAGCACCCATTGGACAAGTGAATGTTGCGGGTGCCGCGGTCGCGGCCGACAACCTTGTTTCTGTTCAAGCCGCGCCTAGAAGTGGCGTTGAGGTCTACAACAGCATTTGTATGGCTTGTCATGACGCGGGCATTGCCGGCGCACCCAAGCGCGGCGATAAAGCGGCATGGGCAGCTCGCTTAAGCCAAGGCAAAGAAGTTTTATATCAGCATGCGTTAAATGGTAAAGGTGCAATGCCAGCGAAAGGTGGTAATCCTGCGTTATCGGATGCTGAAGTAAAAGCCGCGGTAGATTATTTAATTAAATAAACTTGCTGGTACGAGTTTTTAAAAACGCCGCGTTAATTAAAAAACGCGGCGTTTTTTTTGTTCAAATTTTAGTAATAAAAAATTTATTGCTCTGACCAAACAGCTAATTCATGCCCGCTAGGATCACGAAATTGAAAACGCCGACCACCGGGAAAATCAAAAATAAATTTTGTAATAGGCGCGCCGTAACGTGCGACGTGGTTAAACGTCTCTTGTAGGTTTTCGCTGTACAACACGATTAATACGCCGCCAACACTGGGTTTTTCTTGATAATTAAAACCACCTTGGCCGCGTGCATGACTAAACGCAGTATATTGTTCGCCGTAATCAACAAAAGTCCAGCCGAATAAATCGCCGTAAAATTGTTTGGCGGCTTGCAGGTCGTGCACCGGAATTTCAATATAATCAATTGCCAACATAGTGCTCTAAACTCGTGTCGTTAAAAAATTTATTCGGTTTCGTCTTCGATTAATTTCCAACCCGCGCCAGGAAAAAAATCGCCATTCGAATAATAATGTTTGGCAATTTTTAAAACCATATCGATCTCAAAACAAACTTCATTAGCCGGTGCGCTATAACCTTGATCACTGCTACAAACCACGACGGAGTCGACACCTTGTTTAGGCGCGTAATAAGTGGCTTCTTGCTCTAACAATGAATACCCAAAAATAGCGTAAGCTTTGGGGCTGCCTAAAATACCTAGGCTTTCCATATCTAAACCATCGGGATCTTCGTCATCATTTAAGCGCAGGCGCAGCATAGGATTTTGAAAGCCGTCTAATTCTTGAATGGCTTTTACAATGTCGTCCCAGCTAGGCGCGGGGTATTCTTGGGTCGCTAGCGGCTGGCCTTGTGTGTCATAAGGAAAGACTTGTAAGCGTTTGACTTCACTGGGCATAAAAATTCTCATTCGGCTGCAGGGTTTTGCGGTTGCGGCATGGAGTCTGCACCAAATTGTGCTATGTTTGCACCTAATATTGTCGAGAATAAAAAGGATTTAACATGAACGAACAACGAATTTTGCTAGAAGCTTGGAAACAAAGCCTGCGTGTACAGATGGCGTTTAATGAAATCGTCGCCCGCAATCGCGTAATTTCTGTTGCGCTGATCACCGTGGTTTTGATGGTAGACAGCGTCTGGGGTAAAAAAGAAGATTATTTAGCACTGGCCGCCGCGAGCATCGCGTGGGCTGCGTTTTATTTATTGGATCGGTTTTGGTATTTGTATTTGCAAATCGGCGCCGTGCAACACACGCAAAATATTGAAGCGAAGGCGCGTGATATGGGTATGAAACTGGTGACCGGCGAATCGCTGTTAGGCTTAACGATTAAAGTGACGCGCGTTAATCGCGATGCGTTAAATATTCGGCCTAAATATAAAATTGATTTGTTTTATGGCGTGGTCTTGTTAATGCTGTTATCAACCATTGCATTGCGTTATTTGTTTTTACAATAAAATTAGTCGTCAATTTTAAAAAGCCCGATTTTTTAATCGGGCTTTTTAATGTCAGTCATGCGGCGATCTTAGCGTGCTACATAATAAAATTTGATTCTCTAAAGTTTGCCAATCTAATTTATAACTATTAATTAACTCTAAACGACTATCACCGACATAGGGGATTTCAGTAACGTGTAGAATGCTGTATGCGGCATTAAAGGCATACATACCCCGATTAGTATTTATGGTCGCTTTTAAACGATCACACTGCACATTATTTAACACCGTAAAAATCGCCTCAAACGAAAAAATAATGTTGCTGGAAAATAGCCAGCCGCAGCTGACATATTCATGATCGCGATGTTCGCGACGTAAAAATTTTTGCCCCTCGTCTAATTTAAGGGGCAAAATCTCTAGATCATCTTCTAATATATTTTTACTTTGGCGGATACTATGGCGCGGGCTTGCGGCTATATCTAAATAGCGCGCCGCAATTTCCCCTTGTTGTAACCACGCCGTTTGAATATCGGCGGGTGCTTGCGTAGCAATAAAATGTTCGAAGGCTTGTTGATCGCTGTGAGAACAAACGTCAGTTTTATTCGCGACAATAATATCGGCGCAAGCGATTTGTTCTTTGAATTCATCTCGGCTCGTATAACGAGAGTCCTGCAGTTTGCGCGGATCGACTAAGGTTAGGGTTGCGCGTACTTCTAAGTGTTGGGAGTAAGGAGCGTTTCTCAAGGTGCGTAAAACTTGGGCAGGATGACCTAAGCCCGTTAGCTCAATGATTAAACGATCCCATTTTTCTTGCGCTAATAATTGATTCAAGCCTACTTGCATGGGTAAGCCGGCGACACAACAAATACAACCGCCGGTAATTTCTTTGATGGCGGCGCCTTGGTTGCTCAGTAAAGCCCCATCAATGCCGATTTCGCCAAATTCATTAACTAAAATTGCCCAGCGTTCATTAGCAGGTTTAACGTGATGTAATAAATGCAAAATAGCGGTAGTTTTACCCGTACCTAAAAAACCGGTAATGACATTGGTAGGAATGAGACGGCCAATCATTTTTTTACAAGACCCGTAATTGAAAGTGCGATTTTATTTTAACACAGTCGTCAAATAAGCCGCTTTCGTCATAATTTCATCAAGCTTTAGTCGTTATGGTCGCTAGCTCAGGCGATAAAAATATAACAACATCAATGGACAGGTGATTTTTCATTATGCGTAATTTCTCTGTTGCCGCAGACGGTCGCGACGATAGCCTGCTCGCAGGTTGGGTATTTGGTATGTGTAGTCGTATCAGTCCGCAAACCAGTGGTTATGGTTATGGGCAGTTGTGTGATAGTTGTGGCCAACAATACGAAATCAATTGGACGGTGGTAGCAGGCGAACAAGACATTATTGCTATGCATGACTATTATGGCCGCCGTTATTTTGAAATGTTGCTGCCGGTGCCTGTTACCGGTGAGCAAGAGTTCATTGCGTATTTTCGGAATATGTTGCCGAAGTTAGAAGCAAAATTGTTTTCTTGAAATTAATATTTTAATTTAAATACGGCGATAGCTTCCGCAGACTGTATTCGCTACACTTTCGGCTCAATGAAAGTGTCGAGAATAGGTTTTATATGTTGTCGGAAAAATGGCTAACGTTGTTTCAATCGTGTGCTTCAGAAAAACTAGTCGAATGTATTTTGCAGCGTCAAGCATATAATGACCCAGTTTCTTTATCGTCGTTTGCATTTCCAGAAAACTTACCCATTCCGTTGTGGCAAGAATTAGGTGGTGAACGTTTACAAGGCAAACTGTTGATTACGTATGGCGATGGCGTTAGCCAGTTGCAACATGAGCTAATCCCGGAAGATTTATTTGTGCAATATGTAGCTAAATATTTACAGTCTATTGGCGAGACGACATTAGCAGCGCAGTTACCTGTGCCGCCAGATGTATTTGAATATAAATAAATAAATTATTTTTCCTGTTCTTTTGCCCAAGAATCACGTAAACCCACCGTTAAATTAAATACTGTTGCGGTTTCGTTATGATCGTGTCGATCAGTACAAAAATAACCTTCACGTTCAAACTGAAATACTTCCTCGGCTTCGCAATCACGCAAACTCATTTCAGCTTTGCAGTTTTGCAAAACCGTCAGTGATGCAGGATTAATAAAATCTAAAAAAGTTTTGCCGTCATCGCGATTCGCATCGGGTAATGCTTCGGTAAATAAGCGATCGTAGATTCGAACTTCCGCATCTACACAGTAATCAGCGGAAACCCAATGAATCACGCCATTCACTTTGCGACCTTCCGGATTTTTGCCTAAGGTATCTGCGTCGTAGCTGCAGCGTAGCTCGATAATATTATCTTGCGCATCTTTAATGACTTGATTGCACTGAATTACATAACCACCGCGCAAGCGCACTTCGCCGCCGGTATTTAAGCGCTTCCATTTTTTCGGTGGAATTTCCGCAAAATCTTCTTGATCAATATAAATTTCGCGTGTCATCGGCACGGTACGCGAACCAAAACTCTCGTCTTTGGGATGATTTGGCAGATTCAATTTTTCGATTTGACCATCGGGATAATTTTCAATAACGACTTTAAGCGGATGCAACACACACATACGTCGTGCAGCATTTTTATCGAGATCATCGCGAATCGTAAATTCCAACATGCTAATGTCGACTAAGGAATCTGCTTTAGTAACACCGATTAATTCGCAAAAATTGCGAATCGCAGCAGGTGTATAACCGCGACGACGCAAGCCCGCAATTGTCGGCATGCGCGGATCATCCCAACTGTTTACGTGACCTTCGTCAACTAATTGTTTGAGTTTGCGTTTGCTGGTCAGGGCGTAACTTAAATTTAAACGCGCGAATTCGTATTGATGCGGGCGTGATGCGCAACTAACATTTTCTACGCACCAATCATACAGTGGACGATGGTCTTCAAATTCCAGGGTGCAAATAGAATGAGTAATACCTTCAATAGCATCGCTCAAGGCATGCGCAAAATCGTACATGGGATAAATACACCACGTATTGCCAGTTTGATGATGCGTCACTTTGCGAATGCGATACAAAATAGGATCGCGCAAATTAATATTAGGCGATGCCATATCAATTTTTGCGCGCAATATACATTCGCCTTCGGCAAAATCACCGTTGCGCATTTGCGCAAAGAGCGCAAGATTTTCCGTGACAGTGCGATCCCGATAAGGACTGGCTTTGCCAGGTTCTTTAAGAGTACCGCGATTTAGGCGAATTTGTTCAGCGTCTTGATGGTCGACGTAAGCTAATCCTTTTTGGATTAGCTCAACAGCTGCATCATGAATTGCTTGAAAATAATTTGAAGCATAACGAATATCGCCATGCCATTTAAAACCTAACCAACGTACGTCGTCTTGAATTGCGTCAATGTAAAGCTGTTCTTCTTTTTCAGGATTGGTATCGTCAAAACGCAAATTGCATTGACCGGCAAATTCTTCTGCCATGCCAAAATTTAAACAAATCGATTTAGCATGACCAATGTGTAAAAAACCATTGGGCTCAGGGGGGAAACGCGTCATAACGGCGCTGTGTCGACCTGCTTCCAGATCGTCACGAATAATATGACGAATAAAATGCGCCGGTGCTTTAGCTTCCTGATTCATGAAAGTTAATCTCGTTGAAGAATGTGCAAAGTGACAAAACGGCCGCCATTATAACGATAGTCGTGCGGCGGGGGGCGCCTGAATGCTAGGAACGGCCTATTTAACATATATATAGATAAGCAACAGCATAAAGAGCATTGCAGCCGGCCGGCAAAACGCTACACTAGTTTCTAAGCACGGGATCTTTTTTGGAAATGGTCTATCCAACTAAACTCTAATTAGCCCACTATTTACTGAATCTAACCAATCCATGACAGGGAGTAATTTAAGATGCCACGTTTGATTAACACCTCTTTTATTTTATTAATAAGCATCTGGGCTGGCTGGACGCAAGCTGCCGACGATGTGCAAATTACGATTAGCAATATTAAAAATACCCAAGGTCAGTTAATTGTAGAATTATTTGATGGAGAAAAAACCTTTTTGGAAAAACCCGCCGCGCGTAAAATTATTCCGATTGATGCGAGTTTAAAAGCACAGATTGTTTTTAGCGATATTAAGCCAGGTGTTTATGCAGCAACTGCCATTCACGATGCCAATGCAAACAGTAAAGTCGACACGAATTTTATTGGTATACCTAAAGAAGATATCGCATTTTCAAATGGCGCAGTACCGAATCGCGGCGCACCCAAGTTTAAAGATGCAAAAGTTACCGTGGATGATGCTCATCGCGTCATTGAGTTAAAATTTATTTCAAGCAAATAACGCCATCAGCGCGGATTGGTTTTGTTATGTGCAAAACCAGCCGCGCTATATTTATTTAGCGTAAACGTGCAACCACGTGATATGTCGGATAACGCGTTTCTTGCATAATTAATTCAAATCCATGTTGATCCAACCATTCGGGAATATTGCGTTTGTGCCAACTTTCTACGAATGGCTCATGTACAAACCGCGCCAATATATAAAAATAAATTCCCCGCCAACCGAATTTTTTAAATAAAATCCAAGGTCGTTCCTGTAATTGCTCAATTGCAGGTTCCAAGAAAGCGATCAGCCCGCCTGGTTTGAGAATGCGCCGAAATTCAATTAACGCCGCATCTGCATATTTAGGCGGCAACTCATGAAAAACAAAACACGCAGTAATGCCATCAAAACGTTGTGCAGGAAAAGTGGTTTGTTCGGCTAAACCTTGAACAAATTTCAACTGAGGATAACGGCGTGCGGCGTGCTGCAGCAAATAAGGCGACGCATCTAAACCCCATACATCAGTAATCTCTTGTTCATGTAAGGCTTGTGTTGAATGACCGCCACCACAACCAACATCCAAAACGCTTTTACATTGTTTAAATGTTTTTGCTAATAATCTGCGCTCTTCGCGGAGCGTGCCTAACATCGCTTGATCAAAGCCTTTGCTGTAACCACTGCTGACCATGCGCGAGTAATTGCCATTCGGCAAATTATGAAATTCTTGCAAAATATATTTCGGCAATGCCACATTAAGGGGCAAACCCTCTGCTAGTTGCACTGGATTTAAGCGTCGTAATAAAGCTTTGCGCATAAAACGCCACAAATCCCACGGCCACAGTAAACGTAATTCATCTGGCCAGCTTTTAGGTAGCTCTATCTCCGTCCAAGCGGGCGGTAGCGGATCGGTTTGATAATCCATATGAGTTGTTGCTTAATCCACATCAATCAAGGTGACTATTGTAACCAAAGAAAGGTTAGCAACGTTGCCTCGTTTTATTAGAGCTGCTCCGCAAATAGGGTGATAACTGGGAAATACAGTTGCATTTTTTATAGAGGCATCGCATATTCGCTGCGTGTCGCGGTGTGGCTTAAAGACTATCCCGGATAATTAATAGAATATTGATTAGTGGCGCCTGTAATAGTTGACGCTGACTGAATGGAATTGTGCGAATAATCTAAATTGAATTTTTGGAGAGTGGCGATGAATGTATTAAAAAACAAAATAGCCCGTGGCTTGGTGATGATTGGACTGCTCGGTGCTATGTCGAGTGTGCTGGCTGCGCCCGGTAGCTTAGATACGAGTTTTGGTGCGGGTGGTGTGTTAGTGAGTCCTACTTCAGCACCGAGCAACCGTGTATTCGCTAATGCGACAGCCGTCGTGCCGAATGGCAAACTGGTAACAGCGGGTCGTAGCATGTTTCCCAACAATTTTGCTGTTTTCACTCGTCATAACAGCAACGGTACCTTAGATGCGACTTTTGGGGGCACGGGTGAATTATTCGTGACCCCGTCGATTACAGTAAGTAATGCTCGTGTCGAAGCAGTGGTAGTGCAGCCCGATGGAAAAGTGATTGGCGCGGGTTACGGCCGAAACGCTTTAAATACCAAAAGCTTTGTATGGATCCTGCGTTTAAATGTTAACGGTAGCTTGGACAGTAGTTTTGGCGTTAATGGCCATCAATTGTTTTATCCTATTGATGACGCTAGTTCCGTGCATGTTAGCGCTGTCGGATTACAAGCGGACGGTAAAATTGTCGTGGCGGGTAGTAGTTCTCCTGTATCCGTTAGTGATGGGCTCTTGGTTCGCTTAAACAGTAACGGCAGCCTTGATACCTCTTTTGATGGAGATGGCATTGCCTGGAAAAACTTGGGTGATGATGAATCTTTCTACAATTTGGCGTTGCAAGCCGACGGCAAAATTATCGCAGTGGGTGGTGGATATAATAGTGATGGTAATTATGGCGGTTTAGTAGCGCGTTTTAATGCCGATGGCAGCGTTGACAATAGTTTTGGTAGTAACGGCGTCGTCATCACGTTGACCAGTTTGGGTCAAGACAGTGAGTTTTATGGTGTGACCATTCAACCGGATGGCAAAATTGTCGCGGGCGGCTGGTTTGATGGTCCTGATGATCGCGATACCTTCGTGGTGCGCTTCAATAGTAATGGTAGTTTGGATACCAGTTTTGGGGTGTTGGGTCGATTTGAAGCAGACCTTAACGGCAGTGGTGGCGACGATCAGATCTCTAGAGCGCTGGCGTTACAGCCGGATAGTAAAATTGTCGCGGCCGCTGATTTTAATGGTCCCATGGCCGCATTGCGCTTGAATGCCAATGGCAGCCGTGATGTCAGTTTTGGTGCTAACGGGGTGGCGACAACGAATATCGGTAATAACAACGGTTCTCATGCATATGCTCTTGCGGTGCAGCCGGATGGCAAAATTGTAGCGGCCGGTTATTATAATGATCCTTTGGTAGGTGGTAATCGACGTTTTGCTTTAGTGCGTTATCTGGCGAATGATGCGAATAACGATGGCATTGCAGAACCGTGGGGTGTAACGCCGGCAAACTTTGGATTGGGTGAAGAGCGCGCCTTCAATCGCAGTGTACAAACAACCAGCGGCATTCGCATTGCCGGTTTAGATGATAATGTTTTTGTTCCTGCGACTATCACCAATGCTGAATTTTCGATCAATGGTGCAAGCTATCAATCATTCGGTTATGTGCGAAATGGTGATACCGTCAATGTTCGTTATGATTCGAAGGATTTAAATGACGTAGCGTTTGCGGTGGGTGGTGTGCACGCGAGTAATAACTTAGCCTTTTTAGCGGGCGGTCTCTATCAAAGTTTAACGGGTGCGTTGGTTGCTGCTGATGATGAATTAGCAGAAAACCAAAAAGGCAGTGGTTCTGCATCATGGTTATTTTTAATGATGTTAGGTTTGCCTTTGTTATTACGTCGTCGTGCTGCATAAATATTTGGCGCCGCAAAAAAAATTAAGTAGTAAGCAAAAACAATGAGTGTTTATTTTTTATTTAACTGAAAAGAACGGGGAACCACATGAAGAAGTTTAATTTAGTAGCGTGTGCAAGTGCTCTTATGGTCTTAGCTTTATCAGTACAACCTGCAGCAGCAGCATTAAAAGCCAACGTCGGTGGTTTGAGCGATTACGTTTATCGCGGTGTTCAACAATCAAGCGGTACCGGTTATGCTGGTATTGATTACGACATCGCCGGTGCTTATGTGGGTGCATGGGCTGCTGATATGCCGCTCGGTATCGAAACTGATTTATATGCCGGTTATGGTTTTGCATTTACTGAAAATCTGTCTTTGAAAGGTGGTGTATTAGGTTATTTCTATTCTGACGATGCTTATGACGATGCCTATGAAATTGGCGCAACCTTTACGGCATGGTTTGCCAGCATTGAAATAGCAAAAGGCGTTGTTGATACGAATCCTGACACTGATTACACCTTCGTTGCTCTGACCGGTAACTATAAAGATGTGTATGCAAAAGTGGGCGCGTTTGGAGATGACCTTGACGGCAATTACTTTGAAATTGGTTTAAAGAAAAAAGTAAATGACTTCACCGTCGGCGCCGCTTTAGTTAACGCTGATGAAGACTTAGATGACCAAGCAAAATTAGTTTTTGATCTGAAATATGAGTTTGATGTTTTATAAGTTGTAACACTCTTTAAGAAATTAAAAGCCCCGCCTAGCGGGGCTTTTTTTATAATGCTAAATAAAACACTTGGTTATTGAATGCGTGTTAAATGTGTTTTTGTAAGTTGCGATAGCTAATCGCTTCTGCCATATCGTGAGTAGTGATTAAATCGCGATTCGCAAGATCACAAATCGTACGTGCAATGCGTAACACGCGGTGATAGGCCCGAGCGGAAAGGTTTAAACGTTGAAAGGCGCTTTGTAATAATAATTGCGCGGCGTCTTCCATCGGTGCATGGCGTTCTAACGCTTTGTTAGATAAACGTGCATTGACTACGCCTTGACGGTTAATTTGTTTTTCATAAGCGGCAATGACGCGCAGACGTACTAGTGCAGACGTTTCATTTTGTTTTAGCTCGGCAGGACTTTGCGTTTGCAATACATTCACCGGTACGCGCGGTACTTCAATATGCAAATCAATGCGATCTAATACTGGGCCTGAAATTTTATTTTGATAACGTAATACTTGATCCGGCGTACAGCGACAATTTTTTTGTGTATCACCTAAATAACCACAAGGACAAGGATTCATCGCCGCGATTAATTGAAACTCGGCAGGGAATTCTGCTTGGCGTGCCGCGCGTGAAATAATAATGCGGCCTTTTTCTAAAGGCTCGCGCAACACTTCTAGAACTTTGCGATCAAATTCTGGTAATTCATCTAAAAATAATACGCCGTGATGCGCGAGTGAAATTTCACCCGGTCGTGGATTTGAACCGCCACCGACTAAGGCAACAGCAGATGCGGTGTGATGCGGTGCGCGATACGGCCGCACGCCCCATTGCGTTGCATCAAATCCTTGATCGGAAATAGATTGAATCGCGGCGCTTTCTTGTGCGTGTACCACGCTCATTGGCGGTAACAAACCTACCAGACGACTTGCTAACATGGTTTTGCCGGTGCCCGGTGGTCCGCGCATTAATAAATTATGGCCGCCGGCTGCAGCAATTTCTAATGCGCGTTTCGCTTGTTGTTGACCGCGTACGTCTGCAAGGTCAGCGTGCAAAACAGTTTGATGAGGCTGTGGAGTAATGACGTTATGTGCAATCGCCGTGAGTGTGTCAGCATTTTGTAAATGCGCGCACACGTCTAATAAATGTTTAGCGGAATATGCGCGTAAGCTGGGTAATAAACTCGCTTCTAATGCGTTGGCTTCGGGCAATAACAATGCACGTTCGCTATCAGCGCAGGCTAAGCCTGTAGGTAATACACCTTGCACGCCGCGTAATTCGCCGCTTAATGATAATTCACCGATGATTTCGTATTGTGCTAAAGGCGCGAGCGGAATTTGTTGTGATGCTGCGAGTATGCCGAGTGCAATCGCTAAATCAAAACGGCCGCCTTCTTTGGGTAAATCAGCTGGCGCAAGATTAACGGTGATACGTCGTGCAGGAAATTCAAAACGTGAATTTAAAATAGCGGCGCGCACGCGATCTTTGCTTTCGCGAACGGCGGCTTCTGGCAAACCGACAATGGATAATGCCGGCAGGCCGTTGCTCATGTGAACTTCAACTGTAACGAGTGGCGCTTGTAAACCGGTGAGAGCGCGAGTGTAAAGCACGGCTAACGACATTTTTTAACATCTCCCTGTTGTATTTATAATCCTTCGTCTGCGCGAAGTGAGCCCGATCTTAACATGCGTTATTTCAGAACGGCATGTTTAAAAGCGCGAGTAAACGTTAACGTTGATTTTCTAATTCAGCGATTCGCGCTTCGAGTTTATTTAATTCGGCGCGCGTTTTTTCTAAGACTTGACGTTGAATATCAAATTCTTCGCGCGTGACTAAATCCAATTTTTGAAAAGAAGCCTGTAACAAGCTGCGAACATTACGTTCGATCTCAGCTTTGGCTGCTTCGAGATTGGGTGCATTAGTAAGATTAGCTAATTGCGGCGGAATCAATTGGCTGAGTTTGTCAGCAAGTTCGTTGAGGAAGTTGGGCTTGACCACGGCAGTGCTCCAATAAGGTGAGGCTCTATTGTGCCATTGTATTTCTTTCTGTGAATGCCTTTATTTGGTGCGACTGCGCGAAAAGCTGCGCACCAAATAAAGGCATCTGCGGATGATAGAGATTCAAAATCTCGGCTGGATCTAAAAATTTCGATCTGAATTTAGCTAACTTACTGTTTTAAAAAGCCTTGCCCAAGTTGGCATAGTAGCTGCTATTGCCTGCCCCAATAGAAATAAGTACGCCACGCAGCGGGATAGCGCGAGAACTTTGGTGTAGAGCTGCGGGATGATGCAGCGGAGGTGATTAAGTGAAGATCACAAATCCCACTTGATCAGATTGAACGGTGTCACGGTGCGAGTTTTATTTAAAGCGCAGTGATGATTAACAACGAAGGAGAAATAACGTGAAATTAATAACTGCAATTATTAAACCCTTCAAGCTTGATGACGTGCGTGAAGCATTGTCACAAGTCGGTGTACAGGGCGTAACGGTAACGGAAGTAAAAGGTTTTGGCCGACAAAAAGGTCATACCGAGTTATATCGTGGCGCTGAATATGTCGTTGATTTTTTGCCCAAGGTAAAACTTGAAGTGGCCATTGATGATGCGCAAGTTGAGCGTGTTATCGAAACCATCATTAAAGCAGCGCAAACCGGCAAAATCGGTGACGGCAAAATTTTTGTCACCACGCTTGAACAAGTCATTCGTATTCGTACGGGTGAAACCGGCAGCGAAGCTATTTAAGTTTCTCTCATATTTTGAATCGCATGTAAGGAGTGAAATTCATGATCGTTAATAAAAAAACGGGGTTGGCGACATTGCTGACTGCTGTTCTACCGGGTTCAGCATTTGCAGCTGAACTTAATTCGGGTGATACCGCGTGGATGTTAACTGCAACCGCATTAGTGTTGTTGATGACGATTCCAGGCTTAGCATTGTTTTATGCGGGCATGGTACGTGCAAAAAACGTGTTGTCGGTATTCATGCAATGTTTTGCAATCACGGCGTTAATCAGTGTGTTGTGGGTGGTGTATGGTTATAGTCTCGCGTTTGATGTGACCGGCATGCAAGCAGATGTTGTAAACCGTGCTTCTTTCATTGGTGGCTTCGGTAAAGCATTCATGCAAGGTGTAGGCGTGAGTAGTTTAAGTTACGCCATTCCTGAATCAGTGTTTGCCACTTTTCAAATGACTTTCGCCATTATTACACCGGCGTTGATCGTAGGTGCTTTTGCTGAACGCATGAAATTTTTATCTATGTTGTTGTTTACTACCTTGTGGTTCACCTTCGCTTATTTACCGATTGCACACATGGTGTGGGCGGGTGATGGCGGCTTGTTGTGGGATTGGGGCGTACTCGATTTTGCAGGCGGCACGGTTGTACATATCAATGCGGGTATTGCCGGTTTAGTGGCAGCATTAGTCATTGGTAAACGTAAAGGTTATCCCACCGCTGCTATGCCTCCGCATAATTTAGGCTACACCTTAATCGGTGCTGCATTATTGTGGGTAGGTTGGTTTGGCTTTAATGCTGGCAGCGCAGTGGCTGCAAACGGCACTGCTGGTATGGCGATGTTGGTAACGCAAGTTGCGACTGCCGCAGCAGCGTTAACGTGGATGTTTGCTGAGTGGATCACGCATGGCAAACCTAGCTTGTTAGGTATTGCATCTGGCGCGGTTGCTGGTTTAGTAGCGATTACACCGGCTTCTGGCACTGCAGGTCCTATGGGCGCATTGTTGATTGGTTTAGCCGCTGGCGTAATTTGTTTCTTGGCAGCTACTCGTTTGAAACGCGCATTTAAATACGATGACTCATTAGATGCATTTGGTGTGCATGCTGTGGGTGGTATCGTCGGTGCGTTATTAACGGGCGTTTGTGCAGATGCAAGTTTAGGCGGCGTAGGTTTAGCTGAAGGTATGTCAATCGGCAGCCAAGTGTGGATTCAAGCTAAAGGTGTATTAGTCACCGTTGCTTGGACTGCTATCGTGAGCTTAATTATCTTAAAGCTCATCGACTGGACGATTGGTTTACGTGTAACAGAAGAAGCCGAAACAGTAGGCTTGGATTTATCTGAACACAATGAACGTGGTTATATTCTCTAAGTAATAATTAATATCCGAACGAAAAAAAGCCCCTGCATTACTGTAGGGGCTTTTTTATGCTTCGTCGTTTTTTTATAAATTAAATTAACGCGCTTGAATTAATAAATTGGAATTAACGCGCTTGGCGTTTTTTGAAAAACTCCGGTTGCGCAAATGCAGCGGTATGAATTTCTGCATTGTAATAAACCGTTTCAAAGTTTTTCTTTTCCGCCGCTTCACGACGTTTGAAGTTAATGGTTTGCTTCGCAGCAATAGTGGCCGACCACCAACCGCTGGGATAAATCGGCTGTGGAAAAAATAACGTTTTGGTATCAACAAAACCCGCAGCACGAGTGATATCGTGCATCGCCCAGGTGACGCGCTGTGCGTGTAATAACGGTGATTCGCTTTGTTGAATTAGCAAACCATGTTCGCCTAAGGCTTTATGACAAGCGCGATAAAACGGTTCTTGAAATAAACCTTCAGCAGGTCCGACGGGATCGGTGCTATCAACAATAATTAAATCGATTGATCCAGGCGCTGCATTATTAATCCAAGCAATGCCATCTTCGAATTGTAAATGCGCACGGGGATCATTATTCGCTTCACATAATTCAGGAAAGAATTTTTCAGCTGCGCGGGTTACCGCTTCATCAATTTCAATTTGCCAGGCATTTTCTACGCAATCATGTTTCAGCACTTCACGTAAGGTACCGCAATCGCCGCCGCCAATGATGACGACATTTTTGGGATGCGGATGCGAGAATAAAGCCGGATGCGACATCATTTCGTGATAAAGAAAATTATCACGCTCGGTCACCATCGTGCAGCCATCCAAGACCATGAATTTACCAAACCCCTGCGTCTGAAAAACCTGCAAATGTTGGTAAGGTGTTTGTTCGTCTAATAAGGTTGCTTCGATGCGCAAACCAAACGCGGTGCCGTCATCGGGCATTTTTTCATAAAACCAATTTGGATCTTTTAATGACATGGTCATACCTATTGATTAAGATTTCGATTCGCCTGCATTTGCTGGCATGTGCCAACATGAGACAGTGACCGCCCGCAGTGGTGGGCATCGTCGTTAGGCGCGCAATGTTGCTGATTAGCTAAAGGAAGTCAACCAAACATGACAAAGTGGTCCATCGCCAAAGCCCGTGAACGTTTCAATATCGATCACTGGAGTGAAGGTTATTTCGATATTGATGCTAACGGCGAAGTGGTTTGTCGTCCCTGCGCGGCGGATAACAACGCGCAATGGCCCCTTAAAGCTGTCGCCGAAGCCGCAGTACAAGCGGGTTTGGGTTTCCCCGTGCTAATCCGCTTTCAGGATATTTTGACACACCGAGTACGAAATTTATGTGACGCTTTTGATAAAGCACGTGCGAAGCGCGGCTATACCGCGCGCCATACTGCGGTCTATCCCATCAAAGTAAATCAACAACGCTGTGTAGTAGAACAAATTAGCCAAGCGTATCCAGGCCGTGTCGGTTTAGAAGCAGGCAGCAAGCCGGAGTTAATGGCGATTTTGGCGCAAACGTTTTATCGCCAAGATGCGGATGATCACGACACCTTAATTTGCAATGGTTACAAAGATCGTGAGTACATTCGTTTAGCGTTGATTGGTCGACAATTAGGCAAACGGATTTTTATTGTCATCGAACAAGTCAGTGAACTCGAAACGGTATTGCGCGAAGCAGCGGCTTTAGGCATTGAACCGTTGCTGGGTATTCGTATGCGGCTGGCTTCTATCGGCAAAGGTAAATGGCAAAACACCGGCGGTGAACTGGGCAAGTTTGGAATGTCGGCAACCCAACTATTAGCCGCACTCGATAAATTACGTGCGGCAAATAGTTTGCAGCATTTGAAGTTATTACATTTTCACATGGGTTCACAAATTGCAGATTTAGATGATATTCGCGCGGGCGTGAGTGAGTCTGCGCGCATTTATGCTGAGTTACATCAGTTAGGTGCGGCGATTGAAGTGTTGGATATTGGCGGCGGCTTAGGTATCGACTACGACGGCACGCAATCAGTGAATGAGTTTTCGATTAATTATCGCGCCGAAGATTATGCAGAAGCCGTGATTAACACAGTTGCAGATGTTTGCGCGAAGCATCATTTGCCCACACCTGAAATCATTACCGAATCGGGTCGTGCATTAACGGCGCATCATGCCGTATTAGTCACTAATGTTGTTGACGTTGAAAAATTCCAAACGCATCAAACTCGCCCAGAAATAAATTCCGCCAAGGGTGCGCAACCACATTCCATTGTGGTTGAGTTAGATCGTTTATACGAACAAGCGGATGCAGCCTTAGGGCCCGACGAAGCAGTAGCAGTATTGCAACTCGCTAAAGCGCAATTACGTTTTTCGCATACGCAATTTAATAATGGCACGTTAAATTTATTAGCTCGCGCAGAAATCGAACGTTTTGCTTTAGCGTTGTTTTATCGCATCCGCGATAAACTAGCAGATAGTGGCCGTCATTTAGAAATTTTTGAAGAATTAAATCAAAAATTAGCGGACAAATACTTCTGTAATTTTTCCGTATTCCAATCAGTGCCGGACGTATGGGGCTTGGGTCAAACATTTCCCATTCTGCCTTTATCGCGCTTGCAGGAACCTTTAACGCAACACGCTATTTTGCATGACATGACCTGCGATTCAGATGGCCAAATTAAAGAATACGTCGATAACGGCGTTGTTCGTAAAACCATGCCATTGCACGCGATCAAAGAAGATGAAACTTATTTAATCGGAATTTTCTTAACAGGTGCTTATCAAGAAATTTTAGGTGATATTCATAATTTATTTGGCGACACGCATTCTATTAATGTCAGCATGACCGAAAATGGTCAATATCGGTTAGCAGAGCCAGAACCCGGCGATCGCATTGATGAGTTGTTGCGTTATGTGCATTACGATACAGAAAAATTATTGCAACAATATCGTGCAAAATTAGATGCGACTAATTTAAGCACCGCCATAAAAGCGCAATATTTTCACGAGCTGGAGTCTGGTCTGTCGGGCTACACTTATTTGGAAGATTGAGGCTGCTTACCTTATGAAAATTATTGCTGATGAAAACATCGCCGAAGTTAAACAAGCCTTTGCAAGTTTAGGCGATGTGCATTTAAAAGCGGGCCGCACTATTAATGCGGTTGATGTAGAAAATGCAGACATATTATTAGTGCGCTCCGTTACACCGGTCAATGCAGCCTTACTTAAAAATTCTAAAGTTAGATTCGTCGCTTCCGCCACCATCGGCACCGATCATGTGGATCTAGATTATCTTGCAGCGCAAGGCATAGGTTTTGCGCATGCGCCGGGTTGTAATGCGAATGCGGTGGCCGAATATGTATTAAGCGCCTTGTGTCATGTATTGCAATCATCAGAAATACAAAAAACCACCATCGGCATTATTGGCAACGGCAACGTAGGCTCGCGCTTAGCAGAAAAATTAAATATTTTAGGCTGGCAGTATAAACTCAACGATCCTTTCTTGGCTGCACAAGATAACAATGCTCAATACGTTTCATTAGATGAAATAATCGAAACCTGTGATGTGATTAGTTTGCACGTGCCGTTAACACACGCGGGTCTTTATCCCACGCAGCATTTGTTTAATGCCGCGCGCATTAATAAATTAAAATCTAAGACCGTGTTAATCAACACTGCACGCGGCGCGGTTATTGATAACGAGGCTTTAAATATTCGTTTGCAAAAACACAATGATTTACGCGTGGTGTTAGATGTATGGGAGCACGAGCCGCATATTGCTGCTGAGCTGTTGAGTAAAGTAAAACTCGCTACTCCGCATATCGCCGGTTATAGCGTAGAAGGTAAATTACGCGGCACCGAACAGATCTATCACGCAGCGTGGCAGTATTGTATGGCGAGTACTTCTTTGCCGCCGGCGTGGTACAAACCCGTTGCAGTGATTAATAAACAAATTGCCTTGCCTAATAATACGCCAGCAGCATTATGCGCGGCGTATCATGCCTTGTACGACATCGCCAAAGATGATGAGGCGATGCGCACACAACCGTTAACGGCAACGCGTTTCGACGAATTGCGTAAACATTATACTTTGCGTAATGAAGCGCCGACTTTGCAACTGTTAAGTCATGTGCCGCAATTGGAAATTGATTTTGCAGCGTTGGGTTTTGCTGTGTAATTTTTCCTACTTCCTAGCCTTCCTCTGGAATCTCAGGTTCTACTAGCAGCGCGAGCATATTAAGAGATTGTTGCCAGCCGAAAGCAACAGGCACTACATGCTATTAGAGACCTTTGCACGAGCCACTATTTTTTGCATTGAGTAAAATGTAGCCCAGATGAGCGCAGCGTAATCTGGGAGGAGATTTTTGATTCCTTATCATTTGATGCGTCAGTCTTTCGCGATATTGTGAAGAACCCTCCCGGATTGCGCCGCATAAATTCGGCTTCATCCAGGCTACATTTTATGCAGAGCCACTTTGCTAGGCCACGCGACATTTTATTTATATTAAATATAACAGCGGCAATCCTCGTGTCCTTGCTTAAGCCGCCATCACTTGGCGTTTCTTATAATTGTTCGGATGGATTCAAGCGATATTTATAATTCAGTATCTGTATCCAGCGTGTACAATTAAGTTAAGATCAATTTTTTCGTAAAGGTGCGCCATGCCTACTATTAATTTCGCTATTCGTGGCGAACACATCCAGCTCGATCAATTATTAAAAGCCACCGGTTTGGTGTCCTCAGGTGGTATTGCGCATGTTGAAATTGCGAAAGGCGCGGTAAAAGTTGACGGAGAGGTGGAGTTGCGCAAACGAGCCAAGTTACGATTCGGCCAACATGTTGCATATGAGGATACCGTGATCGTGTTAGAGGCGACTCCTTAAAATTTTTAGGAAATTTTAGCTGGGAGGCTATAGGCCGCAGCTAAGACTTAAATTTCAAAGAACGTATTCACTGTTTAATAGTGCAAGTTACCTCTCTGGCATTGCTTATCTAAACTCAGCTTAGACATCTCCCTATCAGCCGTAATGAGCCAAATATTTTTAAGTCTTATTGAAAAAGGCCGCTAGAACCCTGCATCTATAGATAGGGTTTTGAGTTTGGACATTACTGCTCGCGTTAAATTAGGTTTTTTGCTGGGCTTAATCATATTAGCCATTAATTCTTACGTGCCTTATCAAAACGCGCAGCACATTAATGCCACGCATGCCGAAGTTAAGCATTCTGAAGATATATTATTTATTCTGAATAATATTATTTTTAATTTGCGGGACACTCAAGCCGCGGCGCTCAATTATATAATGACCGAGCATGACGAATACTTTGTGTCCTATCATGCGTCGACCCAGAGCATCAATGAAAAATTTGGCGAACTAAATATTTTAGTGGCGGATGATCCGGCTTTGAGCGCGCAGGTTAAAGCAGCGCAAGTCAGCGCATATGAAATGTTAGAATATTTGAATCATTTGCTACAAATTAGAAAGAGCCGTGGCTTTGACATAACTAAAAAATTAATTGAAACCGGCCAAAGTAAGCAGTTAACTTCGCAAGTGCTCGATATATTTAATGAAATGATGTCGTCAGAGCGAAAGCGCCTATTAATGCGCGAAGGCGAGCTTAACAAATATTCTGACAAAGTGACGGTGTCCACTATTGCTTTAGCCATTATTGATATTATTTTATTTAGTGGAATTTATTATATTGTATTTGGTATTTTAAAAGCTCATCAGATTGCGGCCGGTTCTTTAAATGAAACAGTCACCACTTTAGAACGACGCAATCATGAAATGGAAGTCATGGAAAAAATGATGGGCGCATTGCAAGCATGCACGAATACAACAGAATCTTATCAAATGTTAGGTCGATTTTTACCGCAACTCTTGCCAACACTCGCGGGTGCTCTGTTCGTAAAAAATAGTAGCTCTGAACAATTTGATCCCATGGTCACTTGGAATAATCCCAGCACTCAAAATGACACTATCAGTTTGATGGAATGTTGGGCGCTGCGTCGAGGGCAATTACACAGCGTAGATCATCCTGCTACCGATATTATTTGTAATCATATGCAGCAACATATCACGCAGAAAAATTCTTATCTTTGCATTCCCTTAATGGCTAATAACGAAACCTTGGGTTTGTTTTGTTTAGAACCAACCGATGGATCGAACTCCAAAATTATGTCGGGCAGTGAAGAGCAGCGGATTGCTATCGCATTATCCGAACAAGTAGGGCTTACGCTCGCTAACTTGCATTTGCGTGAAGCCTTGCGTCACCAATCTATTACTGATCCTTTAACGGGTTTGTATAATCGACGTTATCTTGAAGAAACGGTTCACCGTGAATTGCTTCGCGCAAAACGCAAAGCAACCACGCTCGCTATCATCATTATTGATATTGATCACTTCAAACAGTTTAATGATACGCATGGCCATGATGCTGGCGATCTAGTGCTTAAAACAATGGGCGATGCATTGCCTCAGCATATTCGCGGTAGTGATGTTGCATGTCGTTATGGAGGTGAAGAATTTATATTGATGATGCCAGAGATGTCGGTGGAAAAAGCGATGGAGCGGGCGGAAGTATTGCGTAAGAATATTAGCGCCACTCGTTTGCAGTATGGTTCGCAACCGTTAGGAAAATTATCTATATCACAAGGTGTTGCTGTGTATCCTCTGCATGGCGATAACATAACAACCTTGATCCAAGCCGCGGATACAGCGCTGTATAAAGCAAAAACCACGGGCCGCGATAAAGTGGTGCTCGCTGGGAACAGCAGTGATCAATCCGGCGCAGTTGATAACTAAATTTTTGGCAAATTTAAAAATCAAAAGCGCGCCAATAAATATAAATATTGATCAGCTGTATAAAAAGGCGCAAATACCCCTTACGAGCTAAGTCGTTTTCTGTCCTAACTTTATCTAAATACCTGATATTTCGTCGAAAAGTCGCTTTTCGATAGGTGCTTGTGCACGGTGGTATGCGTATAATCCGGCCTCTTTTGTTCACCGCTGTCGGTGGACGGTATATTTTTAGGTATTCGGTATGATTGAGAAACTTCGTAATATTGCCATTATTGCCCACGTTGACCACGGTAAAACCACCCTTGTAGATCAGTTGCTGCGCCAGACGGGTACTTTTGATGCGCGCGCGGGTATGGGCGAACGAGTGATGGATTCCAATGACTTGGAAAAAGAACGTGGCATCACGATTTTGGCGAAAAACACGGCGATTCGTTGGAGAGATTATCGAATCAATATCGTGGATACCCCAGGCCATGCTGACTTCGGCGGTGAAGTAGAGCGCGTATTGTCGATGGTCGACTCGGTGTTGTTATTGGTAGACGCAGTTGATGGCCCGATGCCACAAACGCGGTTCGTGACCCAAAAAGCCTTTGCGATGGGTTTTACGCCGATCGTTGTGATTAATAAAATTGATCGTCCCGGCGCACGTCCAGCGTGGGTTTTAGATCAAACCTTTGATTTGTTCGACCGCCTCGGCGCAACGGATAAGCAGCTCGACTTCCCGGTGATTTATGCGTCGGCCTTAAAAGGTTATGCGGGCAATGATGCGACTGTAGATTCGGGCGACATGACGGCTTTATTTGAAGCCATTGTAGAGCATGTGCCGGTACCGGATGTAGATCCAAACGGCCCCTTTCAAATGCAAGTATCTAGCTTGGATTACAGCACCTATGTAGGTGTGATGGGCATTGGCCGCATTACCCGCGGCCGAGTAAAAAGCAATTCGCAAGTTGTGGTGGTGGGTGCTGATGGCAGCAAACGCAATGGCCGCATTTTGCAGATTTATGGTTTCCACGGTTTGGAACGTATCGAAGTACCTGATGCACAAGCCGGCGACATCGTTGTTTTCACTGGCATCACGCCGTTAAATATTTCTGACACCGTCTGTGATCCTGCAAATCCCGAAGCCATGACCCCGCTGATAGTCGACGAACCTACCGTTAGTATGATGTTCCAGGTCAATAAATCACCGTTTGCTGGCAAAGAAGGCAAGTTCTTAACTAGCCGCCAAATTTGGGAGCGTTTGCAATCGGAACTACTGCACAACGTGGCCTTGCGCGTTGAAAAAGGCGACGACCCCGATCGTTTCCGGGTTTCAGGTCGTGGCGAGTTACACCTATCTATATTGATTGAAACCATGCGCCGCGAAGGTTATGAATTAGCAGTGGGGCGTCCCGAAGTTATTTTCCGTGAAATCGACGGCGAACAGCGCGAACCGTATGAACAATTAACCGTCGACGTTGAAGAAGCGCATCAAGGCAAAATCATGGAATTGCTCGGCGCTAGAAAAGGCGCGTTAGCCGATATGATTCCCGATGGCAAAGGTCGCGTGCGCTTGGATTACACCATTCCTTCGCGCGGTTTGATTGGTTTGCAAACGGATTTCATGACCGCAACATCGGGCACCGGTTTGATCTATCACGTGTTTGATCACTACGGTCCAAAACTCACTGAAATGGTCGGTGAACGCACCAATGGTTCTTTAATCGCCATGAGCGCCGGCAAAGCCTTGGGTTATTCATTATTTAACTTACAAGAACGTGGCCGCTTAATGATTGGCCATGCGGAAGAAGTTTACGAAGGCATGGTTATCGGCATTCACAGCCGTGGCAATGACTTGGTAGTAAACCCGTTAAAAGGCAAACAGCTGACTAACATGCGTGCCGCCGGGACAGATGAAAACATTATTCTGACACCGCCGATTCGCATGACCTTAGAACAAGCCTTAGAATTTATCGACGAAGATGAACTAGTTGAAATCACCCCGCTAAGCATTCGAATTCGTAAAAAATTCCTTAAAGAACACGAACGTAAACGCAGCGATCGTAGCGGCGCTTAACAACTAGGTTTTATCCGCAAGCGGCAGCTTGCCTCGTCCTGGGGCAAGCTGCTGTTTTTATCTTCTGAACTATTCCACGTTACGGTTGCAGACTTGGTACCCGCCAGTGGTATTGCTATAGTCGACATTCTCCATTTGCTAATCAAAGCCCTAACTCATGACTGAAAAATTACGCGTCCTTGTTGTTGACGACTCACGCGTTGTACTTAAAGCGTTCTCACGTATTTTAAGTGAAGACTATGACGTAAAAGAAGCCAGCGATGGCGAAGAAGCCTGGGACATCTTGCGCCAAGACGACAGCATTTGTGGCGTCTTCACTGATTTAAATATGCCTCATCTCGATGGCCATGGCTTGATGCAACGCATCCGCTCCAGCGACGATGAAGAATTAAAACGCTTGCCCGTTATTTTAGTCACCGCCTCCGATGACGCAGAAGAGAAAACCAAATCCGCCTTACAAGCCGGCGCCACCGATTTTGTTAGCAAACCTTTTGACTCTATTTATCTTAAAGCCAAAGCCAAAGCGCACATTCAACCGCGCGAAAAATTGGTGATGGATGAAAAATCCGTTTCTATTGATCCCACCACGCGCCTACTAAACAAACGTTTCTTTTTCCAGCGCGGCGAACAAGAAGTGTCCGAAGCCAATCGACATGTCAGCGAACTAGCGTTGGTACTAGTTGAGCTCGATAAATTCGAAGATCAATTCAGACAAACCGATAGCAAAATCATCAAAGGCCTACTGCAAAAAATCGGTTCTTTTATCACCGAAGAAGTCCGCGTAGAAGACACTGTTGCGCGTTTAGAAAAAGCCCGCTTCGCTATTTTAATGCCACATACCACCTTAGCTGCAGCCGCCGATGTCGCCGAGCGCATGCGCAAACGTATACGTTCTAAAACGATAAGCAATTCCACCACTCGGTTTGATTTAACCGCCAGCATCGGCGTGTCGGCACTACCGCCAAAAGTAAAACGCAGTTTTGAAATGTTAATGCTAGAAGCCGAACGCAGCTTACAAGAAGCATTAAACAGCGGCGGCGACAAAGTACTACCGGCACCGCAAGTAGCTGCTGACAAAGACGACGTCGCGCACAAAGTAAAACTACCCACATTGATTGAAGCCGTGTCCATGATGGAACGCCGTGAATACAAACTGACCAAAGTACAAGGCGTTTTATTGTTTAAACAATTAATGCCGCTGCTAGTGTTTTTAAATCAATTAATTGGCTTGGGCTTGGAAAAACAAATTGCCGAATGGAAACAGAAATATGGACGCTAAAGAAAAATACACCTGCAAAGTATGTAGGGCTATGGTGAAATGGGAAGTTAGTTAGATTTCTTTTAATTATGCGCTTAAGGAATTTATATAGATGAAGCGTAACACTAACTTTTAAGAATTAAATGACAGAGCCGAGCAGTGATGACGTTTGTTGATTTGTCGTATGTGCCTAGTCTTTCTATGCTCACTCCCTGTACGAAGCATTAAGTATTCTTATGAATTGCATATATTGCCAAGCACCTATCGACTTAGAAGAAGCTCTAATGAATAGTCCTTTTTCATGGCCAGAAATTAGCACGATCTATTATCTCTGCAAAAAATGCCAAAAAGGGAATCATATTCGTTTTGAAGCGAGAGCATATGGGCAAATTAAAATGGTTGGCGGAATGGATGGCGGGTGGGAACAAATAAATAAGTATACGGAAGCTTCTCTTGATATACGTGAAGATCCCGGGTTTCTTCACGTCTGGTTAAAGACAAAACATTATGAAATTAAAGCGCGAGTGTAATATCCGTCAATAGAAATGATATTTATAATTCGATTAGCAAGGAATTCTAATTAAAAAGTTAATTGATGGATTGCACCAATTAAGTTGCATGGATGAATAATGATGGGTTGAGCGTTGCTCAACCCATTCTACGCACTTTAGGAGCTTAATATTAAAAGGTATTAGATCCTGAATGCAGGAAACAATTATATCTATTCAATTAGAATGCCACTTCCATTTCTAGTTATAGGTTCATGCCATGTGATAGTTGGCGAAAGATCTTTTATTCGACATTTTTTCCCGTTTAAAGAGCTTGAAATCACTTTTGAAGGATATCTTGAAGGCCGCACGCCTACAGATTTATATCTTGGTGTTTGGTGTCATCGGACGTGCAGTCGTTTTCGCAGGCTTCTTCAGGAACGTGGTGCTGAGTTTACTATCATTGAAAGTCTTCCTCATGACGAGTTTAAAATTGTGGGTCAGCGTACTTTGCGGGCGCGGGCAAGGCAAAGCCAATAAGATAAATTGCTCAACCCATCCTATATATTGCTCAATTCTGTGCCGCTTTATCTAAACGGCATTTAAATTAAGTTAGCGCGCTTTATTTAACTCATATGCTAAACGAAGGGATAATGCCCGCTATGGCACGCTGAGGAATCTTTAAAGGCTAGCGACACCTGAGCAGGGATGTTCAGGTGAGCCGATCGCAACACGATGTTGCGTTGAGGCGGCGCGTCAGCCTTGAAAGATGACGAAGAAATACTGGAATGGAATTTTATTCCATTCCAGTACGTGACATCGGGGAGCGCTTCTTTGGTTACTTTCTTGTCGCGACAAGAAAGTAACCGCCCGCCGGTGCGCAACCGGCTAATAAAATGCTTTTACAGAAAACACAGCGTTATAACGACCGGGCGAGCTAAACGCATATATGCTATTTTTAAAAAATAACCGACTAGGTTATTTACTCCGCGCTACATTACTAAATTTCACAAAACTAGCTTTGCCCATGGTTGTTTTTATTTCCGGTAAAAAATGTGCGTATAAAGCATACATCAGCGTACTCGCAACAGTTGCTGCACCTACCAGCACGACGTAGAACAATAATAAACTCGGTAAAGAATCGGCATAGAGATTAGCGTTGCGCACGGCGTTGAGATAAAGCGTTGCGGCGAAATAGCCGGGAATCAAACCTGTTATTGCTAATATTAATGTATGCCGAATAGTGAGCAGTCGATGATCGCCAGCAAGCGCAAGGCATACGCTAACAAATATTAAATACATGAGCGCGACGGCAGTGAGGGTGATGGGAGTAATGGTAGCGATCATGACGGCCTCTCGTACAAACGGTTAATCACACTGAACTAGTGTTAATTTTAGTAGGCGTTTGTATGAATGCTAGTTAATTCCTTTTTTGTAAGCTGAGTGGTTGTAAACGCAGGACTAGTGACGAATCTGAATACGCGCTGTTTTATGATGGTTGAATACACCACTCATTATGGCAATTCGCCTAATAAAAAACCGCTGTGGTCGGCGTTTTCTTTATTTTCATCTGGTAAAAAGTGTTGTTTGATTAACAAGCTGCCAAAACTTGAGCCTAAGGCGACGGCAAACATCATGCCGTATAAGTAGCCGTATATAAGATTAAGTTCTATATCGATGCGCGTCAGGTTTAACCACTGCTGATAAAAAAAACCGAGTGCATACGCGGGAATGAGGCCGGTGAATAAAAATAGCAGTATGTTGCCAAGATTTCGGGGTTGTTGCGTCAAACGTAAACACAAACCGGTGAGCAGTGTGTAAGTGACTAAAAAAATCACGATAGTTTGTAATGAGAAAATAGGCATGCTGTACCTCGATAAATTCTATGGAGCGGTTGAGGTCAGTGCGCATCATCCATGGCATTGCTCGCTTGATTCGATCCTGATAATGCTACCGCAATAGCATGATCCGCTTTTTTTAATGCGAGTATTTCTTCTTGAAAGCATTTGACGGATTTAGTTATACGCCGTCGCTATTGGAATTTTGTTAGGCTTTTGCATGAATTTTTGTATTTAAAATAAATTTTATGAGCAGCGGTTAAGCTTGGTGGCTTTGGCGTAAGTATTCTTCAGATTGCATTTCAATGAGGCGACTGGTGGCGCGATCAAATTCAAAACTTAAACGCGTGCCGCAATATAGGTCGGTAACAGGTGCCGCCGCCGAGACAATCAGCTTAACGCGATGATCGTAAAATACGTCTAATAAATTTAAAAAGCGTCGTGCTGCGTCTTCTGAAAATTTATCCATGATGGGAATGTTGGAAATTAATACCGTGTGGTATTCCCGTGCAATTTCAATGTAATCAATCTGGCTACGCGCTGCTTCGCAAATAGCGCCGAAGCTAAACCACACCACGCCATCCGCCTGTGCTTGCGTGGGAATTTCGCGATCATTAATTTGGATGTGATTGGCTTGAGCGTGGGTGGCATGTCCCTCGGTGAGATGCATAAACGCATCGCTTAAATGTTGTTCTGCGGCAGTATTTAAAGGCCAGTGATACGTGCCGTCGCGCTGTAATGTTTGCAAGCGGTAATCAATGGGATGATCCAGTTGGACGATGTGGCAATGCGTTTTTATCAGCGCAATCGCCGGTAAAAAGCGCGCGCGCTGTAAACCATCTTTGTACAAATCATCTGGAATACGATTTGAAGTGGTGATAACGCACACGCCATTATCGAAAAATGCTTCTAATAGATTTGCCAGAATCATCGCATCGCCAATATCGCTGACGAAAAATTCGTCTAAGCACAACACGCGGAATTTTTGCGCTAATTCGCGCGCGATGTGCACTAAAGGATTTTGTTGTTGAGTGTGCTTGTGTAATTGTTGATGGATCATTTGCATAAAATGGTGAAAGTGCTGCCGTTCTTTAGGAATGTGCTTTGGTAGGCTTTCATAAAAAATATCCATCAATAATGTTTTACCTCGGCCGACATCACCCCATAGATACAGGCCGCGAACCGCAGGGTATTTCGTTTGCGCGCGCCACGGGGTTAAAAGACGCGCCCAAATACTGCGTCCATTTTTGTGTTGGTCGTGAGCGAGCAATAACCTTGCGTGTAACTGATCGAACAAGTCCACGATGTGTAATTGACCCGCATCGTTGCGCAATTGTGCCGTGAGCAAGCGTTGCTGATACAGCCCGGAAGGTAATGTCACCATGAGACGAGTCGGCTCCAACCACAAACAAATAAGGGTCGCATATTAACGCATGCGGACTAGACGCAGTAGCGGCTTAAGCGGTTACAATGGATTATGGAAAAACCACTGATTAGGATTTCTTGCGATGCATGATCATATTATTCGTCCAGCCGTAGCGTTGACCTTGCCGGGACTGTTTCAAGAGCGCATTCGCCGCGACCCGCAAAATGTTGCGTACCGTTATTTTGATCGGCAGGCACAGCAGTGGCAAAGTTTTACCTGGACAGAAATCGGCAACATCGCCGGACGTTGGCAAGGTGCGCTACGGCAGACTGATTTAAAAATAGGTGATCGTGCGGCTGTTATGTTGCCCAATTCTTGTGAATGGGTGTTGTTTGATCAAGCGGTCATGAGTTTGGGTTTGGTTAGTGTGCCTTTATATATTCAAGACCGACCTGATAACGCCGCGTATGTATTAAATAATTCTGGCGCACGTTTGTTGTTAGTGCAAACCAGTCAGCAGTGGCAACAATTATTAGCGAGTGATGAACCGTTAAAGCAAGTGCAATATGTTATTAGCTTAGCGCCGATAGCGAGCGAGCATCAACACGATAAACGTTTAATTGATTTGGCAACATGGTTAAGTAAAGCCGAAACCAATATAAAGATCAGTGCAGCACATAATTTCAGCGTGCTTGAAACACTCACCACCGATCAGTTGGCCAGCATTGTTTATACTTCCGGCACCACGGGACATCCTAAAGGTGTGATGTTATCGCATGGCAATATGTTAGAAAATGCGTGGGCGGGCGTGCAAAGCATGAACCTTGGGCCCGGTCATTTATTTTTATCATTTTTACCGTTGTCGCATACGCTGGAACGTACAGTGGGTTATTACCTTGCGATGATGATCGGTGCGACGGTTGCTTATAATCGCGAAATTCCTTTGATAGCAGAAGATTTAATAAATATTAAACCCACTATTTTGGTATCCGTGCCGAGTATTTATGAGCGCATCTATCAGAGAATTCAAAATGGCTTATTAGAAAAACCTTTCATGGTCCGTTTTTTATTTAAAACCGCAGTAGCAGTTGGTTGGCAACGGTTTTTGTGGCAGCAAAAACGCCGCAGATGGTCACCCACTTTTTTGTTATGGCCACTTTTAAATAAATTAGTCGCGCGAAAATTATTAGATCGATTAGGTGGACGCTTAAGCATTGCTATTTGTGGCGGCGCGGCATTGCCATTCGAAGTGGCTAAAACGTTTATCGGTTTAGGACTTAATTTATTACAAGGTTATGGTTTAACCGAAGCGAGTCCGGTGATTAGTGTTAATCGGCCACAAAGTAATAAACCCGCTAGCATCGGGCCAGCATTACCTGGCGTAAAAGTACGCATAGGTGCGGATGATGAATTACAAAGTCAAAGCGCAGCAGTGATGCAAGGTTATTGGCATTTAGAAGAAGCGACAAAAAATTCTTTTACAGAAGATGGTTGGTTGCGCACCGGAGACAAAGCCCGTATTGATGAAGACGGCCATATTTATATTACCGGACGTCTTAAAGATATTATCGTATTAAGCAACGGTGAAAAATTACCGCCTGCGGATATGGAAATGGCGATAGTAGGCGATTCGCTTTTTGAGCAAGTGGTGGTGATTGGTGAAGGCCGACCTTATTTAACTGCGATTGCCGTGTTAGCGAATGATGCGTGGCAAGTGTTAGCGAAAGAACAAAGCTTAGATCCAAAAGATGAAAATAATTTGCGTGCTCCCGCCATTATGGAATTAGTTTTAGCGCGCATGGGGCAGGCACTTAAAGATTTCCCCGGTTATGCGCAAATTCGTAACGTGCATTTAACGACTGAGGCGTGGACAGTAGAAAATGGTTTGTTGACACCTTCATTAAAAATAAAGCGTCAGAAAGTGAAAGAACAGTTCGCGGATATTATTGAGCAGCTATACCAAAAACATTAATGGCTTAGCAGTTTTTCGCCTAGGTCGACGGTGAGCCACGTGCGGATCTCAGTAATACGTTCATTGCTGTAAGCCGTGCGCGCAAGATTGCCCCACACGGGTTTCGGCCAACAAGCGTCATGTTGATAGCGACCGATGACATGAATGTGCAGTTGCGGTACTACATTGCCAATGGCGCCGATATTTAATTTGTCGGGATTAAAGCGGGCTTTAATAAACTTAGACAAAGTGTTGATGCCGTTTAAAACTTGTTGTTGATCGGGCATCGATAAATCGTATAACTCCGTTACGCTGTGCCGCGTTTTTGGTACCAAAATAAACCATGGCACTAAACTGTTGTTTATTAACAATAATAGATTATTTTCTAGATTACCCAAAACAATACAATCTTCGGCAAGCGTCGGATGCAGTAAAAAATCAGGCATAAAATTATTTTATAGTTTAGGTGGATTGAGTAATAGTTTTTCGGCGGCAATCGCATCTACTGGCCTAGATACATAATAACCTTGTATGTATTGACAGCCAAGCCGCGCCAACATTTGATATTGCTTCGCGTCTTCTACGCCTTCGCCAATGACTTCCATTTCCAAATCATGCGCCAAATCAATGATGGCGCGCGTGATGTTCAAGCTGCTTTTATCGGTCAGCATCGAGTGCACAAAATTACGATCAATCTTTAATACGTCGATTGGTAATTGGGCTAAACGACTTAAAGAAGAATAACCCACGCCAAAATCATCAATGCTGATGTACATGCCGCGTTGATTAAGCACATTAAAAATTTCGCTAGAAAGATTGCTGGCATTCATAATGACGCTTTCCGTTAATTCTAATTTTAGCGCATCGGGCGGTAAATCATTGTCTTTTAAAACAATACCTAATTCCGCCAATATGCTCATATTGTTAAAATGAATAGCGGATAAATTAATATTAACCGTAATGTTTTTTGCTTGGGCGTGCTGACGCCGCCAAATACTCAGCTGACGCGCTGCTTGATTCAGCACCCAATGATCAATTTCGCGGATGATACTTAATTCTTCAGCTTGCGGAATAAACTCATTAGGTTCAATAAAGCCGCGTTTCGGATGTTGCCAACGTACTAATGCTTCAAAGCCAGCAATACATTTATTAGCGATAGAATAAATCGGCTGATAAAAAACCCGCAATTCATTTTGTCGAATCGCGGCACGTAACTCGGATTCTAATTTTAGGGTATGCACCATATCAGCATGCATGTGCGCATCAAAAATAGCATGTTGCGCTTTGCCAGCTTGTTTGGCGCTGTACATGGCAATATCGGCATCGCGAATCATGTCGTCCGCTGATTCATAGCCTCGATCGCTAATAGCGATACCAATCGAAGCGCTAGTAAAGGTTTCGTGCTTGTCGAGAAAAATAGGTTTGCTGAGCGCAAATTGAATGCGATTAGTAATGGAGATAATTTCTTGTTCGTCAGTGATATTGTCTAGTAAAATAGAAAATTCATCGCCACCAAAACGCGCGACATGATCGCCGGGGCGCAAACAATTGTGCAATATTTCGGCAACTTGTTTTAAAAAGCGATCGCCAAAAGAATGACCTAAACTGTCGTTAACTATCTTAAAGCGATCTAGATCTAAAAATAATACTGCAAAACGAAAATCATTGCGACGTTGTTGGCGTTCGATAGCGTGTTCTAATAATTTTTTGAAAAAACTGCGATTGGGTAAATCCGTCAGCGGATCGTGAAAAGCGTCGCGGCGCAATTGGTCTTCGAGAATACGGCGCTGGGTAACATCAACGGCGTAAATATGGACGCGTTCCAAGTCACTCTGCAAATAATAATTCCATTGCAAAATATAATCGCCAACACTATTTTCAACGCTAATAACGCTTTCATTATCTACTTTGGTTTGTTCAATGAGCGCCACATGATTATCGGGCAACAAATCTTCTATGTGCTCTAAACCCAATGACGACGCAAGTTTTTGACACACGGGATTACTGAAATGAATTTTACCGCTTAAATCGGCGGTTAATGTCATGTTAGGACTTTCAAGTGCAATACGCGCAAGATGGCGATTTTCCATTTCGATTTTTTGGCGTTCAAGTTCTACGCCAGCACGATGCGAGAACATGCGCAAAATTGCTACATCGCGTGGATGTGGCGTAAGAGGATGTGCGCTCATGATAGTGATGTGACCGATCGCTACACCTTCGGTATTGGTAATAGGAATACCAATATAACCTTGAATATTGTGTTTTTTTAGCCAGGAATCTTTAGGAAAGTCGGCGCAGACGTTGCGCGGATACCACGTCACTTTTTCGGGTGTTAATGTATCGCAGGGCGTGCCTTTGCGCGCATAAGAAAACGGTTCAACAAAGTGATCTGTTTGCCACGCGACATGGGTGAAAAATGTTTTGTCATCAAGCTTTTCGACGAGTTGTGCAAATTCAGCATTAAACAATTGTGCGAGATGCGTCAGCAAAGAGCGGAAAAATTCTTTGCCATATTGAGATGCAGTACCTTCAATGATGGCGTGTAAAGTCATTTCATTTTGTTGACGTTCAATGGTTGAAGCGATATTGTCGGCGGCGATGCGTAAAGCATCTATTTCTGCATTGGACCACGCACGATTCGTGTCGCACATATCGAAACCAATTAAACCCCACCATTCGCCTTTTACAGCAATAGGTACGATCAATACGGAAGCAGCATTTAATTCATGCAGCAAATCTTGTTTTGAGGTAGACAAAGAAGTCACTGCAGCGGCAATGATTTGGCCTTCAGACAGTGTTTGCACTAAACGTTCAAAACCTTGTTTGTTGCTAGGTTTGTTTTTGACTAATGATTCTAAGTTGCTGGGTTTAATGTTTTTATTATTCCATTCAAAGCGCACGTCGCTAGCGTGTCTGCCATCAATGGTTTCCGCGTTTTTACACAAATAAGCACGATCAACATTCGCGGCTTGACCCAATTCGCGCAATACATCACGCATAGGTTCTTGCCAGTTACCAGCATTGATTAATAAACGCGAGGTTGTGGAAATCGCTGTGATCATCGTTTCGCGGCGTTGTAATTCTAGATTGGCTTGTTCTAGCGAAGCAATGGTGGGTGTTGCATTAAGGATTGGCGAAATTTTTTCATTTGCGGGTGATGCATTTGTATTTTTAATGGTGCGCTCAATCAAATTGTCATTAGCAGCGGCGGGAGTTTGCGAACTACTGCCGGTAAGAATCGCTGCGATAGCTTGTAAAAATTCGATATCAGTTTGAGTAAAGGCATGATCGTCAGCACGGTAAACACAAAGCGAACCAATCGGTCTTTTGCTAACAGCCATCGGTATGCAAACACCAGAAACGGCTTTTTGTTTGCATAAATGTTCGGATGGCTGAAAGCGTTTTTCGTGGTTTAAGTTTTCAATTATTAAGGGTACGTTATTGTTTAATACAAAATCGATTTCATGATTTTCAGCTAAGGTTAGCGCCAGCTCGCCAATCAGATTAGAGGGCACGCCGGTTGCGGCGCGTAGTACGACGCGATTAGCTGCGGCATCTACGACAAAAATTTCGCATAACCATGCGTCCATGACTTGTGTAATAGTGAGCACTGCACGCCGAAATAAATCGTTGATATGTTCCGCTTGAGTGGCTAGCTGACTTAATTCAATAATGATGCGTTGTTGTTGCTGTTCATGTAGGTGTTGCGCTTCTACCGATACTTCAGCAGAAACATCACGCGCACCGCCAACGACTTTGACGACACGTTTTTCTTTGGCGCTCCATTCGGGTTGGCCATAACTTTCCAACCAAATGCTATCCCCAGAAGCGGTGCGCACTCGATAACGCACCGTAGTGGTTTGGTTTTTCTTTAAAGTATCAGCAAATTCTTTAATGTTGGGTAAATCGTCGGGATTTATAAATCGAATCCAGCCGCCGCGTTCATTGATTTCATCAATGGTAAATCCCGTGACTTGTTGAAACGAATCAGAAACCCATTCGGTCATCATGCTGCCATCGACAGCAACATTGATTCGATAATGATAGGCGCCGGCTAATGAACCAAAAACACTAGACTCGTGTCGGTAGCGTAAGTGTTCATGCTGCAATTTTCCGTAATTGATTAATAAGTTTAAAAAAGTTTGTAAGCTTTCAGTTTCAAATTCATCAATATCAAATAATTGAATAGCGCCTAGAGTATTTGCGAGCTTGCGAGTTGCGCTATCAATACCGTGCGAGAGCAGTACTAACGGTGTTGCTGTATCATTTTTAGTGATGGCTAGCAAACGTGCCTGCGTGTCGTTGTTGATGAGCGAGGTATCACACAAAATTAAATCAAAGTCGGGCGTGTTTAAAAATTTAAGAAAATCATTAACGGTGCGTGCGCTTTCCCATTCTATATCCATGCCTTTAGTGTTTTTCAGGGCTTCGCGCACATCTATATTGTCAGTGCGGCCTTTGACCGCAATTAATAAGCGAACGGTGGAAGAGGTGCTATGTCGAGTGTTCACAGGTTAGTCGCGGCGTAAGCGTTCATTAGTAGAAATCGGTGTGGGGTAGCGTGCAACAATATAATAGGACGATGCAATAAATGTCAGCAGAGTTGTGACTTGTATCAGATAACTGGCGTGTTGACTTAAAATTCCGCCCTGCAATGCAACTACCGCGATTAATAAGGCAAATTCACTCACTTGACCCAAACGCACGCCTGTTTGCGTGGCCTGTCCACTTTTTTCACCTTCTTGACGTAATAGTTTGCGAAACACGAGCGGTTTTAAAAGCAACATGGTGACTGCTAGCACAATGCTCGCGGCGGCAACTGTTTGTAACGCGGACAGCTCAAAGCCAGCGCCTAAAGTAAAAAAGAATATGATTAAGAAAAAGTCGCGCAACGGTTTAAGACTTTCGGTAATAAAACGGGCAATCGGGCTAATCGCTAAACTAACGCCGCCAATAAAAGCACCAATCTCATGACTTAATCCGCCTAACACCGCAAGTTCGGCGAGTAACAAACACCAACCAATGGCTAATAAAAATACATATTCCTGAATGCGATCAAAACGCGCCAGCAAATAATGCAAAACATAACGCGACGTTAAAAATGCAAACGTGGTTAATGCGACTAAGGCGAGTGCAATATGCAGTATGCCGCTGAGCACCGATTGTTCGCCGCCCACAGTTTGTAATAATAATAAAACTAAAATGGCGAGAATATCTTGTAATAACAACACGCTGACAATAACTTCGCCCATATGCTGATGATGCAGCGCGGTAGTGGGTAATAGTTTTAAACCAATAATGGTACTGGAGAACATCATGCACAGACCGACAATCACCGAATCTACCGGCGTGTAACCAAATGCTAAACAAATAGCGGCGCCTAATAAAAAGAAAATGACGGAGCTAATTAAAGTCACGATGGTAGATTTTTTTAGCAAATGCACTAAGTCTTTGGGTTCTAAGCTCATGCCTAACAAAAATAGTAAAAAGATAATGCCGATCTCGGCAGTTTGACGAATTAACGCCACATCATTGATGAGACCAAAACCCGAAGGGCCGACCAGCATGCCGACTAATATATAGGCGACTAACATTGATTGACGGGCGAATAGCGCGAGCGTCGCAACCGCTGCGGCACCGGAAAAAATCAGGAATATTGAAAAGACCAGAGAGTGTTCCGTCATGGCTTACAACTTTGTGCGTGGTCGGGCTATTATGCTGCTCGTCTTGCCCGGGCGTAGTACATGTGAGTGCGCATGAGCCTGGCGTTTCGATGTGACATTGTAGCGGATGCCCTTGGCTTTTGTCTGGTCGGAGTCGCGTCGGCAGGGCTAGATTTAAGACCGTTATGTTAGGAGTGAGTAATGAATACCGTAGAAACAATTCAGCCTGTGATTCAATCGGCGATTCAATTGGCACCGGCCACTATCTTATTGAGCGAATATCGGCCACCGGCATTTTTTATTACGCAAACCGATTTGCATTTTGAGCTGGATCCGTTGGCGACCCTAGTGACGGCGCAATTACAGTTACAGCGTAATCATGAACACAGTGAAAAAGATTTGGTGTTGCAAGGCGAACAATTAGAATTGTTGAGTGTGAGTTTAAATGGCGCTTTATTACAACCGCCACAATATCAATTAGCCTCCGGAAGTTTGCGCATAGTAGATGCGCCAGATGAGTTCGTTTTAATTATTAAAACCCGCATTCAGCCTGCTAATAACACCGCTTTAGAAGGTTTATATATTTCCGGCGGTAATTTCTGCACACAATGCGAAGCCGAAGGTTTTCGGCGCATCACTTATTATTTAGACCGCCCCGATGTTTTATCTCGCTTCACGGTAGAAATTCACGCCGACCAACAGCAGTATCCGGTGTTGTTATCAAATGGTAATCGCATGGCGAGCGGACAAAACGGCGCAAAACATTGGGTGCGTTGGCAAGATCCATTTCCTAAGCCGGCATATTTATTTGCTTTAGTTGCTGGCGATCTGCAATCTGTAAACGATACCTTTGTCACGCGTTCACAACGGACAGTGAGTTTGCAGATTTTCGTGCAAGCGCACAATGTCGATAAATGCGCGCATGCGATGGCTTCACTCAAACGTGCAATGGCGTGGGATGAACAACGCTGTCAGCTAGAATATGATTTAGATATTTACATGATCGTCGCGGTCGATGATTTTAATATGGGCGCGATGGAAAATAAGGGTTTAAATATTTTTAATTCTAAGTTTGTATTAGCCAAAGCCGAAACAGCAACGGACAGCGATTTTGAGCATATCGAAGGCGTTATTGGTCATGAATACTTTCATAATTGGTCAGGCAATCGTGTCACCTGTCGTGATTGGTTTCAGTTAAGTTTAAAAGAAGGTTTGACGGTTTTTCGAGATCAAGAATTTTCGGCGGATGTAGGTTCGCGCGCCATTAAACGCATCGATGATGTGCGCATGTTACGGACAGCGCAATTTGCTGAAGATGCGGGCCCGATGGCGCATCCGATTCGTCCTGAAAGTTATATCGAGATTAATAATTTTTACACTGTCACTGTGTATGAAAAAGGCGCAGAAGTCATTCGCATGCAGCACACGTTGCTGGGCGAAGCCGGTTTTCAAAAAGGTCTCGCGCTTTATTTTCAGCGCCATGATGGTCAGGCCGTGACGTGTGATGATTTTGTTAGCGCCATGGAAACTGCGAACAATATAGACTTAACGCAATTTAAACGTTGGTATTCGCAAGCTGGCACGCCCAGTTTGATGGTTAGCGATCATTATGATGCGGCCCAAAAAACGTATACCTTATATATGCAACAACATTGCGCCGTAACCCCGGGACAAATTGACAAACAAGCTTTTGTAATCCCGGTAGCTTTAGGCTTATTAAGCGAGACCGGCGTAGAGTTATTGCCCACGCAGATAGTGTCTTTAGCCGAAGCAGCACAAACGTTTGTTTATACAAACATCAGTGAAAAACCTATCCCTTCTTTACTGCGTAATTTTTCCGCGCCGGTAAAACTTCAATATGCTTATACGGATGCACAGCTAGAAATTTTAGCGCAATACGATACCGATAGTTTTAATCGGTTTGAAGCAATGCAACGTTTGTCTGAAAAAACCATTAACCAGCTTTTAGCTTTAGCCCAACAAGCACAAGACTTGCAAGTGCCAGAAAATTATTCGAATCTTTTAAATAGCATATTGAATGAAACCAAAACAGATCCCGCTTTAATTGCAGAAATGATTAGCTTGCCTTCCGAGCGTTATCTTATGGAGCAGCATTCTATTATTCCGTTAGATGATTTGTTAGCTGTGCGCAAAAAATTGCAACGTGTAATAGGTAAGCGTTTGTACTCCGCATTACGTGAAAAATACGATGAAATGGCTAGTGCGGATTATCACGTCGATGGCATTAGCATAGCGCGCCGTCGCTTGCGCAATGTGTGTTTAAATTATTTGGTCGCGACCGAACGACAAGATGCGATTGAATTATGTTTGTTGCAATATCGACACGCTAATAATATGACCGATCAACTCGCCGCCTTGGCTTTGTTGGCGAATGTCGACGGTGTTATGCGTTTTGATATTTTGGATGATTTTTATGCGCAATGGCAACATGATGGATTGGTGTTAGATAAATGGTTTGCGGTGCAAGCGACTGCGCAACTGCCCGATACATTAATGCGCGTCAAAGCGTTAATGGCGAACCCCACTTTTTCTCTAAGCAATCCTAATAAAGTGCGTGCTTTAATCGGCGCATTTTGCATGAACAATCCTGCAGGCTTTCATGCAAAAGACGGCAGCGCTTATGTATTTTTGGCGGATATTTTGTGGCAATTGGAAGAAAAAAATCCGCAAGTGGCGGCGCGCATTGTTTCGGCATTTAATGCCTGGCGACGTTTTGATGAAGGTCGACAAATTTTAATGCGCGAACAGCTGGAACGCTTATTAAACAAACCGGGTCTATCGCGTGATGTTTATGAAATTGTATCGCGCGCTTTATTGCCGGTCCCATCAAGCGTAATATAAAAAACCCTTTAGACTGTTGTTAGTCGTTTATTTTAATGGAGAAAATATCATGAAATTTTTGCACAGTATCATCATTAGCACCGCATTAATAAACGGCGCTTATGCCGCGACGCCCGCCCCAGCTTCAGTGGAAACGCCAGCAAAAGCGCCAACAAAAGCACCAACGGAAATTCCGGTCGTGGCTTCGGTAGCACCTAAAGTGTATTTTATTGCACCGCACAATGGCGCAATGTTAAAAAATCCAGTCACCGTACAATTTGGTTTAAAAGGTATGGGCGTGGCACCTGCGGGTATTCAAAAAGAAAATACCGGCCATCATCATTTATTAATTGATGTCGAAACCTTGCCTGATATGCGCAAACCTTTGCCGGCTGACGACCAGCATAAACATTTTGGTGGTGGCCAAACTGAAACTCAATTGACCTTAACACCGGGCAAACACACTTTACAATTATTGCTCGGCGACCAAATTCATATCCCGCATAATCCGCCGGTATTGTCAGATAAAATCACCATTCTGGTGACCGAATAAATGCCAGCACCGACTTCGGCAGCTATTGATGCCGCGTCATTACCACCTAAACCGCAAGAACCTCACCCTGATGAATGTTGTCAGGGTGGGTGTAATCCCTGCATTTTTGATTACTACACAGAAGCATTAGGCTTGTGGCAAGCCGAATGTGCACGTCTACTCGCGCAAGACAAGACTTAATCGATTTTCTACAGGCGTAGTTATACCTATATATTAATAGTCTTACGTTGTCAGCGTGGTTGCTCATCGTTTAAGCTTTGCTGCCGCTATGCAGCACAACTTTTCTGCTCTACTTACTTTTAGGATTAATTCATGCACGCCATTCTGCGATTTTTTGCCGAGCGTCATTTACTCGCTTATTTAATTAGTTTGGCGATCCTACTGGTAGGACTTGGAACCTTAAGCCATATCAAACGGGATCAATTTCCCGATGCCACCTTAGATGAAGTGGTGATTAGCACAGTATATCCTGGCGCATCTCCTGAGGATGTCGAATTAAACGTCACAAATAAAATTGAAAAAGAAATTAAGCGCGTTACCGGCATAAAACAATATAGTTCTTATTCACGCGAAGATAGTTCATTGGTGTGGGTAGAAATTGATCCCGATGTTGAAGATAAAGACAAAGTAAAAGATGAAATTCGTAATGCAGTGTCGCGAGTTGTCGATTTGCCCAGCGAAGTTAAAGACTTTCCATTAGTTAATGAAATCAAATCCGCAGAATTCCCCGTTTTAGAACTAGGCATCGCTTCAGATGCTTTGAGTTATGCCGAATTGCGTGATGTAGCGCGTCAATTAGAAAAGAAATTAGAAAATGTTGCGGGCGTGTCTAAAGTTGATCGGCAAGCTTATCGCGATCGAGAGATCCGTATTGAATTGTCGCCTCAAGCTTTAGCAAAGTATGAATTATCTTCGCAAAACGTAGTTGATGCTATCCAACGCCGTAATATTCAATCCACCGGAGGCATTTTAGAATCGCCCATTAATCAACGTACTTTAGTTACCTTGGCAAAATTTAAAACGCCGGCTGAATTAAATGACGTTGTGGTGCAATCAACCTTTGACGGGCCTTTAGTCAAAATTAAAGACGTGGCCAATATTAAAGATGATTTTTCAGAAGAAAAAATCCTCGCACGTATTAATGGCGAAAATGCAATTTCATTTGTAGTTGCTAAAAAAGCTACCGCTGACATTATTAGAACGGTTGATGCCATTCGCGGCATGGTAGAAACAGAAAAACACACATTATTAAAAAATGTGCACGTATTGTATTCCAATGACGGCTCTGATCCGGTGCGATCTAGACTCAGCATCGTGTTATCTAATGGCATTATGGGTTTGGTTTTGATTATGATCATGCTGTCATTGTTTTTAGATTTCCGCACGGCTTTCTGGGTGGGTTTGGGTATTCCGATTGCAGTGCTCGGTACCATTTATATGCTGCCATTTTTCGGCGCGTATTTAGACATCATTAGTTTATTAGCGATGGTGATCGTGATTGGTATCGTCGTCGATGATGCGATTATTGTTTCGGAAAATATTTATCGTCGTTATGAAGAAGGTGATTCAGCAATAGATGCCGTGGTCAACGGCACCAATGAGGTATTTAGACCCGTATTAACCGCCATGTTAACTACGATAATTGCTTTTGTGCCTATTTTCTTTTTGCCCGGAGTATTAGGAAAATTCGCATTTGTAATTCCGCTAGTGATTATTTTGGCTTTGTCCGTTTCCTTAATCGAATCTATGTTTGCTTTGCCTGCACACTTATACCCAGGCCTTAAAAATCGCGGTCGGCATAATGCTGCGCCGTTAAGAGTACGGCTATTTATGAAACTCAAAACGGCTTTTGCTGCTTGGATTTATAAAGCTTTGCGATTGCGTTATATGATGGTGGTAGCGTTTATATTAGCGTTGCTAGCTGGGGTGTTTTACGCCAAAAACAATATGGAGTTTATTTTATTCCCTGCTGACACGGCCGACACGTTTGTTATTGATGTGGCCTTGCCGAATGGCACGGCATTAGAAACCACCTCTCAAAAAGTAAAAGAGTTCGAGGCGTTAGTAAAAACAGTACCCGAGCTCGCATCTTTTACTACGGAAATTGGCGCGCATACACAAAATCATGTGACTACCGAAGGCGAGCATTATGCGAGTGTAAAAGTACGTTTGGTTTCTTACGCGAGTCGTAAACGCATGGCGGCTGAGATCATTGAAGATTTGAAAAAACAATCAGCTGGCTTTGTGGGTTACGATGAAATTATTTATCGCGCCGGCCGCAATGGGCCACCGATAGGTAATGCGATTGATATAAAAATAATCGGTGCTGATGATGTTATGCGCCAAAAGCTTGCGCAGGATGTGGTGGGTTATTTGAAATCTATTCCGGGCACACGAGATGTGGAATCCGATTTTAAATTAGGTCGTGAACAACTCGAGATTAAATTAAATTATGCAAATTTAGCGCGTGCAGAATTAACGGCTGATGATGTGGCGCGCGCTATTCGCACTGCTTATGAGGGTCAAATCGCGACCACCGTGCGTTATGGTGATGAAGATGTTGATTTTCGTGTGGTGTTTACCAAAACTGCACGTAGTAATCTTCGGCAGGTACTTGATATTTCAATTGCAAATCGCACTGGTCGTCTTATTCCTCTGCGAAATGTTGCGCAGTTGGAGTCTAGTGTAGGCCCTGCTAATTACAATCACTATAATGGTGAGCGTATCATTTTGATTTCGGGCGATGTCGATAAAGCGACTACCACTGCGGTAGCGGTGGCAGCGCAAGTGCAGCAGCATATTAATCTTGAAAAATATCCTGGCATGCGCTTATTGGTTGGCGGTGAAGCAGAAGAAACGGCAGCTACGCAAAAACAGTTGCTGATTATTTTCTTTATGGCAATTATGGGTATTTATTTCATATTAATGTTGTTGTTCAATTCGGCCACCCAACCTTTTATTGTTTTGGCAACCATCCCATTTGGTATGTTAGGCGTGATCATCACGTTTGGCTTGCATAATGAACCTTTAAGTTTCATTGCGATGATGGGTGTTATTGGTATGTTGGGTGTTGTCGTTAATGATGCATTAGTGTTGGTAGATTATTTTAATGAACAACGTTTGAAAAATCCGACGATGCCTTTGCATGAATTAGTGGCGAGTGGTACAGCGGATCGATTGCGAGCTATTATTTTGACATCGGTTTCAACAGTAGCAGGTTTGTTACCACTCGCCTATGGCATTGGTGGCGCTGATGCCAATATGGCGCCGATGGCGCTTGCCTTGGGTTATGGTTTGGTATTTGCAACGCCACTGACCTTGGTGTTGATCCCCAGTATGTATTTGATAGGCCATGATGTACGCGTACAACTCGCTAACATATTCGGTTCTACACGTGGCCATGAAGATAAGCCGTAACGGTGTGTTGTTCCTGTTATATAATTGCTGAGCAAATTGATGGGCTGCAACATTAGCCGCCTTATTTTTTATTATGTAACCGTTGTGCTTATTTATGCTTAATGTTGTGCAAACTGCAAAAATCCCCAAAGAGGCGACCGGCATTACTGCGGCTACACATTTTGTACATTTGCCGGGTGATTACGGCACGGCCGATTTTGTATTGCGTCGCGGTGGTCGTTTAGCCAATGTGCGCATTGCTTATGAATCATGGGGCGAGCTCAGTCTTAATAAAGATAACGCCATACTCGTTTTCACCGGCATGTCACCAACTGCGCATGCGGCGGCTTCAGCATTAGATGCTACGCCCGGTTGGTGGGAGTATATGATCGGGCCTAACAAACCGATTGATACCACGCAATTTTTTGTTGTCTGCATAAACTCTCTCGGGGGTTGTTTTGGTAGTACGGGGCCGAACACGCTTAATCCGACAACGGGTCAAGCCTATGGTTTGCAGTTTCCCGAATTAACCGTTGAAGATATTGCGAAAGCGGGCCATCACGCGATGCAGGCTTTAGGCATTGATCATTTGCATGCGGTTGTCGGCGCGTCCATGGGTGGTTTGTCATCGCTTGCGTATGCTTTGCAATATCCCGGCGAAGTGGATTATTTAGTATCTATTTCAGCCGCTGCACGCGCCTTACCTTTCACTATTGCAGTACGTTCTTTGCAACGTGAAATTGTTCGTAATGATCCCGCTTGGAATAATGGTGATTATTATGCGGGTGAAAAACCACAACAAGGCATGTTAACGGCGCGTAAATTAGGTTTATTGTCTTATCGTGCGGCGGATGAATGGCGTGAACGATTTAATCGTGCACGAGTGCCAGCCGAACGCCGTAATGAATCTTTATTTGGCGTAGAATTTGAAATTGAATCTTATTTAGAACATAACGCCCGCAAATTTGCACATCACTTTGATGCTAATAGTTATTTATATTTATCGCGCGCAATGGATTTATTCGATGTCGCGGATCACGGTGGCTCGGTGAATGCGGGACTAGCCAAAATTCACACGCGCAGAAATTTAATTGTAGGTGTTGAAAGTGATATTTTGTTTCCGATAGAACAACAATTAGAATTAGCCGAAGGCTTGAAGAAAGCCGGTCATGCGGTGGATTTTCATTATTTATCCACGCACCATGGCCATGATTCATTTTTAATTGATAAAGACTTGTTTGCGCCAGTATTACGCGAGTTTTTTATACGCTCATTAGATGAGAAATTAAACGATAGTCGCGATTAAATTAGCGAAAATAATAACTAGAAATTGCAATAGTATTACCACCTTCTTTTAACTTCTAGTGTATAGGCAGGATGCTTACAAACTCTACTTCACCTAATGTTAATAAAAATAGTAGCGCGCCTTGGTGGGTGACGTGGCGCGCTTTATTGGGCATTAATTTGTTAGTGGCGTTTAGTTATTACGCGATCACTTATCTTTTATTGCTGCCGATTGATGCAACGTCTTCATTGCGATTAATAATAATTTGTTCGCCGGTCGGCTTCGCCTTGTTAGGCATGTTCTATTGGGGTTATCGAATAACGCCTGGTTTATATCTTGGTTTTGCATACGCGATTACGCCAGTCGTTGCCGAGATGTATCAAGTAAAGGATTGGGATTTATGGATTTTAGTAGCACTAATTGCCGCGGCAAAAATCTTCCAAGTTGTAGCGTTAATGTGGATTCTAAAAAAATTCGCCAAGGTAGAACTTGTTTTTGAAGAGCTGCGCGCTACCTTTATATATATTTTTTCAGCCTATCTATCAGCAGGCATCGCATTATTATTAACTACTATGGCGGTTTTTCTAGTTAATCCAGCATTTGGAAGCGCGAGGTTTGATAACGCTAGTAATTGGTTGTTAGCCGACATTGTTTCTTTGACATTAATTACGCCCGTGTTGTGTTTATGGCTTAATAAAAAATTTAAAAACAGACCTTTAATTAGACGCGTAGAATTTTTTGCATTAGTAATAGCCGGCTTGGTAGTCGGTTATGTTATGTTTTCGGGTCAATACGACCATCCTATTTTAAAAACGCCATTTTGTTTGTTTTCTTTGATGTTGTGGTCATTCCTACGTTTTGGTGTGCGCGAAATTGTTACAATTTTTGCGATATTTTGTTTGTTTGCAATTTGGGGCGGCAGTCAAGGCCACGGACCTTTTCCATTTCAAGACCCTAGCGCTTGGATTTTTCAAGTACAAATAGTAGTAGCTGTGTTGATGCCCAGCACGTTACTTATTTCCATCTTGCAGCAAGAAAGTGTCCGAAAAAGTCGCACCTTGCAAGAATTAACCAATCATTTAGAACAACGCGTACGTGATCGAACTAATGATATTGATTGGCAAATTCGCAGCATTCAATTAATCGGTGATGTGGCGTTGATTGCCAACCAAACCACATTAGATATTAATAAAGCATTAGAACAAGTCTTATATCGCGCGTGTACTTTTTTGAATTGCCCTTTAGGCCATATTTATTTACGCAGTAATAACCTATTAGAAAATGATGGCGTATTAACTTCTTCCTCGATCTGGTATATGGAGCGACCGGGAGAGTGGCAAGATTTTAAAAAACGAATTGAAGAAATGGATATTCCTGCAGACAACATGGTTAATCGTCTGGTGACGATAAAAGCTCGGACTATTTGGTTATCTGCACCTGATAATTATGAAGAAAACCCTAAGGTTATGCTCAGTCAAAAGATCGGCGTGAAAAGCACAATTGTGATGCCCGTGTTAATAGGCGACAAAGTAACGGCGGTTCTAGAGTTTATTTTTTTTGAAGAGCAACAAGCAAGCAATGAAATTGCCAGCGTATTAGAGCGCGCGGGTTTGGTCTTAGGTCAATTATTTGAGCGGCAACAATATACACAAACATTAAATACTACCAATTTAAAACTACAGGATGCTTTAGCTGAAACCCAGCAGCAATATGCGGCCATTGATTTATTGCATCGGGTCGCGATTGCCGTTAATCAAACATTCGATTTGCATGTTGCCATGCGTAAATCTTTGCGTATTATTGCGGAGCATATTGATGCAGGTTTGGCGCATATTTATTTAGTATCAGGCGAGCATAAGAATTTAGTTAGCAGTAATATTTGGTACAGCGATGGCGCGCATGATTACGCTGCTTATAAAGAATTTACTGAACAGCACAATTTAGATCCGGGTGAAAATCCTTTCGAGTATAAAATGTTAAATTCACCGACTGCTTTATGGTTAGGTGATCCGGCAGATTTTCTTGAATTTCCCAAAGCAAAAGTAGGCGCGGCAATAGGTCTTAAATCATCTATGGTAATGCCAGTAGCCGTTGATAATAAGATTGTTGCTGTATTGGAGTATGGCTTTTGGCATACACGTCAAGGTGATGCAGTAACGACAGCATTGTTAGAAAAAGCCGCGCTGATTTTTTCACGATTATTTGAAAGACAGCAGGCAGAAGAAAAACAAACCGATCTAAATAATCAATTGATTAGAGCGTCACGCCAAGCAGGCATGGCCGAGGTTGCATCGGGTGTTCTGCACAATGTGGGCAATGTACTTAACAGTGTCAATGTTTCAGCAATGATTACGGCGGATAAATTGCAAAATATAAAAACTGAGGGCTTGCGAAAAGCGGTACAAATGTTGCGCGACAACCAGAAAAGTTTGACCGAATTCGTAAATAACGATGCTAAAGGTTCGCGTTTATTCGAATACATGGAACAATTTGGTGATTATATAGAAAGCGAAAAGAAAATTTCTCTGCAAGAGATGCGATCGGTCTCTGACAACATAGAGCACATTAAAAACATTGTTAAACGCCAGCAAACCTATGCGCGGGTAGGCGCTATGCGAGAATTGATTGAAATTAATTATTTGATTAATGACGCGATTGAAATGAATGCGCCGAAGGTGGATCGTTTTGATATTGAAATAAAAAGAAATTATGCAAAAACGCCAGCATTTTATATCGATAAACACGATGTATTGCAAATCGTCGGTAATCTTATTCGGAATGCCAAGCACGCCTTGCAAATAGCAAACATTGAAAACAGATGCATTACTATTACAACCCGTATGTTAGAAGAGCGTGTATATATTGATATTGAAGATAATGGCCAGGGTATTTCCGAGAAAATTCAAAAAAGTATTTTTGAATTTGGCTTTACTACTAAAAAAGATGGTCATGGTTTTGGGTTGCATGCCAGTGCCAATGCTGCACGCGCCATGGGCGGTCGTTTAACTTTTTACAGTGCAGGCGAAGGTCAAGGCGCTTGTTTTACTTTAGAGCTGCCTTGCGATGAAACGGGCACTGATGCCACGCATTAAGCTGCGAAGTGTGTGAGCATAAAAATTATATTCATTGCTGCTAGCGCGTCGACTTTGACTAAAACCTAAGTCCATACAGTGACTATAAGTAGCCATAGACCAATGTAGGCTACCTAGTTTAGTTGTAAGGAAAAACCCCACGTTAAGCCTAAATTTATTAATTGCGTGAGTAATATAATCCTGCGGGCAGCTTAAACGTAATTAATGTTATTGATGATTTTTCATGTTGCCGAGCGAATCCGGTACGAATTTTGGGTGAATTGTACAAATGCGGTCGCTCATGATGAGTGACGTGGCAGACCCTCACTGGGCAAATTGTCGCAGAACGAGCCTTTCGTAAAAAAATCTTAAATATGAAGGAGGAGTCGCCGCTAACCAAGGCGTTAAGCCCGCATCTGCGCCTTGAGTCAGCCCCACTAATAATTTGAAGGTATTTTGAAGTTAAGAATCATCCTTCCAAGCCGCCAAACAATAAGTCTTCAGAATCGTATATTTACTCGTTTCTAAACAGGGATGTTATGAAGTTAATTATCGGCATTATCGTAGTACTAGGCTCGGTCGCAGGCGGTTTCGTCCTATCGCACGGGCATTTGGCGGCGTTGTGGCAACCCTATGAATTGTTGGTTATTGGCGGCGCAGGTGTTGGCGCTTTGATTATTGCTAACCCCGCTAAAATTATGAAAGCGGTTCTTCGTGATTTTCTGCGTTCTTTAAAAGCCACGCCGTACAATAAAAAAATGTACATGAACATGTTGGCGCTGATGTACGACATTTTTGTTAAAGCGCGTAAAGATGGTTTAATTACTTTTGATGCCGATGTTGAAAACCCACACGAAAGCGCATTATTCACCCGTTACCCCGCGATTTTAAAGAACCATCACGTTTTGGATTTTGTGACGGATTATTTGCGCATGATGGTCAGCGGTAATTTAAATGCTATGCAACTAGAAGATTTGATGAGTATTGAATTAGATAGCCATCATGAAGAATCGCATTATCCCGATACAGCTGTCACTCAATTAGCCGATGGATTGCCGGCGTTTGGTATTGTGGCTGCAGTATTGGGGATTATTATTACCATGGGTGCGTTAGGCGGGAAAACCGAAGAAATTGGTGCGCACGTCGCAGCGGCTTTAGTAGGTACTTTATTAGGCGTGTTATTAGCCTATGGTTTTGTCGCGCCAATTGCGGCTTCTATGTCGCATATTGCAAATGATGAATCATTATTTTTTAAATCAATTAAAACGTGTTTGGTGGCGTTTTTAAATGGTTACGCGCCACCGGTTGCGGTGGAGTTCGGACGCAAAGCGATCCCTTCTACTGAACGTCCTAGCTTTAAAGAATTAGAAGAATATTTAAAAAGCGAGCGAGCGTGATGCACGTTGTTCACAAGGATGAGAACTTAACGCATGGCCAAGGATAATAAATCCAGCCTTGCGCCGATCATTGTTATTAAGCGCATTAAAAAAGGTGGCCATGGCCATCACGGTGGTTCATGGAAAGTTGCTTACGCAGATTTTGTGACAGCGATGATGGCGTTTTTTATGTTGATGTGGATGATGGGTTCAACAACGCCAGAACAAAAATCCGCTATTTCAGATTATTTTCAAAATCCTAGCGCCATTGAAGCATCGGGTGGCATCAGTTCATCGATGATTGAAATGGGCGGGCAGTTAGAAATTGCGCGGGGTGAAGGTAATAATCCCTTAGAGCAAAATCCAGACGCACCGGAAGTTGAAGACCCTGCAGAAGATTCCGCCGAAGCGGCGGCGCAAAAAGAACTAGATAGTATGCAAGCGATGTTTTCGCAATTGAAATCCGCATTAGATACCAATGCAGCGCTTAGCAGTTTTAAAGATCAGTTATTAATTGATATTACTAATGAAGGATTGCGTATTCAAATCATGGACAAAGAAAATCGTCCTATGTTTGCCAATGGTAGTTCCGCGCCAGAAAAATATACAAAACCCTTGTTTGCAGAAATTGTGAAAATTCTTAATCAATCACCGAATAAAATTAGTATTAGTGGTCATACGGATATGACGCCTTATGCAAATACCACGGGTTATAGTAATTGGGAGTTATCAGCCGATCGTGCAAATGCTGCGCGCCGCCAAATTATTAGCGCGGGTTTGCCCAGTGATAAAATTAGTCGTGTGGTGGGTTTGGGTTCGTCGGTCTTATACGACAAAGATAATCCGTATAATCCGATCAATCGGCGAATTAATATTATTTTACTAAAAGCAGAAGCAGAAAAAGCCGCCGCGCGTGAACAAGGCAGTCAAGCTGATCAAGCCAATCAAGAAGGACGACCGCCGAATAGTGATAGTGATGCGGCGCCTATTGAAGATTTAACGCCGCCCGAGGGTCAAAGAATTAGTGCGGATATTCACAATGTTAATCCAGCAAGTCCGGATAACGCCCCACAATAAAATCGTATAAAGGTTGAAAGCTGTACCATAGTGAATGATCTGACGCGATGTAGTGTTTGGTTTCGCGTGCAATATCCGTAGAAATTAATTGTGGCGTACCCGCAGCTTCCGCTAATAACTGAACTTGGCAACAACGCTCCATCGATAAAAATAAATAAGCCGCCGCATCAACACTCGCGCCTACCGTTAACAAACCATGATTTTGTAAAATTAACGCGTTGTTTTGTGCTAATGCGCGGGCGATGCGATCACCTTCTGTTTCGTTAACGACGACACCGCTAAAAGAATTAAATACCGCATGGTTTTCAAAAAATGCGCATGCATCTTGGCTGATGGGATCTAAGGGTTTGCCTAGTGATGCCCACGCTTTGCCGTGTATCGAATGCGCGTGTGCAGCGGCGACTACATCAGGTCTGGCCAGATGCAAGCGCGAGTGAATCGCAAAAGCTGCGCCATTGACTGCGTGAGTGCCTTGAATTAATTCGCCGGTATGATTGACTAACACTAAGTCAGACACGCGTAGTGTTGCGAAATGCACGCCAAATGGATTTACCCAAAAATGCTGTGGATTTTCTGGATCGCGTACCGTGATATGGCCGGCGATACCTTCATCAAATCCGGCGTGAGAAAACAAACGAAACGCAGCGGCTAAACGTTGTTTGCGATGTAAACGTTCATCCGCCAAATTCGTAAATGTAGGCGCGGTTGCTAATGCGCCGCCAACGGCTTTACGCGTAATGGTTTGCATGTGCGAACCTCAACAAAAATAGAAATGACGACGAATAAGCTTGCAACAGAGTCTTGGCAATAGCAACAAGCCTTATGATTTAAGGCTCAAGTGCGCTTACCGCAGGATTTTTAGACGCGCGTGAGAAAAATGTTTTACCGCGTGTAGCAAATACACCTGCTGCAATAATTAATAAGGTGCCGATAATAAAATGCGCACCCAGTGTTTCGCCCCATAACAAATAACCAATTAAAGACGCCCAAATAACGCTGGAATAAGTAAATGGCCCAACTATAGAAATAGGTGCAATCGCATAACCGCGTGTCATCATTAATTGTCCTGCGGTAGCGCCCGCAGCAATTAATAATAAAAATCCCCATTGCGTATTCGTCGGTGTCTGCCATGCCCACGTGACAGGTATTGCCGAGATTAACGTTGCAAATAACGCGAAATAAAAAACGACTTGCACAGTAGATTCTGTTTCACCTAATTTGCGCACATTCGTTTTTGCACCAGCGGCTAATAAACCGCCGAATAAACCCGCCATCGCCGCAAGATTAAAATTGCCACTACCCATCTCAGTGTTGGGATTCACAATTAACCACACACCCAAAAATCCTAACGGTATCGCCGCAATGGCCAGTAAAGGTGCGCGATCTTTTAACCAAAAATAGGCAATCAATGGCATAAAAATCGGCGTAGTCATTTTTAAAATAACGCCTTGCGCTAACGGCAAATTCGCTAAAGCATAAAAAAAACAATACATAGCAGACACGCCAACAGCGGCGCGAGAGAAATGCAAACCAGGCGTAGAGGTTTTTAAAATATCAAAACCGTGATACATGACATAGGGAAGCAATAACAATAAACCGAGTGCATTGCGCAAAAACACAATCATCTCATTTGGTAGGCCTTGTGAACCATCGGCCGCGGTTCGAATGGCCGCGCCCATGCCGGCTAACATTAATTCGGAACCCACAATTAATACTGCACCTAGCGCAATGTTTTGCGCGTAACGCATAAATGCTTAATTGCTGACTTTTAAAGTCACCGCTTGCATATTGTTATCTTGCAAGCGTTGGCGCACTACATTTAAATCTTGATTGTTTTGATAAGGGCCAACGCGCACGCGATGCCACGTCGCATTATCAACACTGACTTTTTGAATTTGAGTTTCTAAACCCATAAATGCTAAACGTGCTTTCAACTTGTCGGCTTCTTCAAATTTTTTAAATGAGCCTACTTGTAAAATATAATGTTCGCCTTTCGCTAATTCTGCGTTGGCTTTGGGCGGCGTAAATACCTGGGTATTGTTTGCGGGCGTTGTATTACTCGGTTGAGTTGTATTCACAACCGATGGCGTAGGATTCTTTTTAGGTTTTACTTCTAAATCAGGCACTACGACTTCTATTTCAGGCAGGATTTTATAAAAATCGAATTCAGTTTTTTCTGGTTTGCTAGCGGGCGTATCATTTTTTGGCGGTTCTAACGAGGCCGTGTTATTAGGCGTAGGTTGATTTTGCAAATACACAATAAAAGCCACAAATAAACCGATCATTAAACCAGCTAATAAATAGGCCCAACCCGGATAACCATTTTTCTGTGCCATATATTTTTTAAAACCTATTCGGTGAGTTACATGCTGTCCGGCGCAGATACGCCGATCAGTGTTAATGCATTACGTAATACTTGGCGTGTGGCCTGAACTAAACACAAACGCGCATCGCGTTTGGCAATATCATCTAACAAAAATTTATGCGCATTGTAATAACTATGAAACGCCGTCGCTAAATCGCGTAAATAATAAGTGACTTGATGAGGTTCGGCCGCGCGCGCCGCGCTATTAATAATTTCTGGAAAACGCGCTAGCATTTTTATTAACGCTTGTTCGTGTGGTTCGGTTAATAAATTTAAATTGGCCAAACCATTTGCTTCGCTAAACGCCGGTGTTTGCGTGTTTAGTTCACGTAACACGCTGGCAATGCGCGCATGTGCGTATTGCACATAATAAACCGGATTTTCGTTTGATTTTGATTTGGCTAAATCCAAATCAAAATCCATGTGTTGGTCACAACGGCGCATGATATAGAAAAAACGCGCTGCGTCATTGCCGATTTCATGGCGTAATTCACGCAAGGTTACAAACTCACCGGAGCGCGTACTCATCGACGCTTTTTCACTGCCACGATATAAAATCGCGAATTGCACTAATAACACATCGAGTTTATCCGCATCGCTGCCGAGCGCATTAATAGCTGCTTTGACGCGCGCGATGTAACCGTGATGATCCGCGCCCCAAATATCAATTAAGCGATCATAACCGCGTTCGAGTTTTTCTAAATGATACGCAATGTCCGACGCAAAATATGTGATCTGACCGTTATCACGTCGAACGACGCGATCTTTTTCATCGCCAAATGCAGTGCTGCGAAACCACAGTGCGCCATCTTGTTCGTATAAGTATTCGTTGCTTTGCAAACGTTGCAATGCTTTTTCAACCGCATGGCTTTCAGTTAATGAACGTTCCGAAAACCAGCGTTGATAATGTACGCCAAATTCCGCAAGATCATCGCGAATGTCCGCGAGAATATCGTTTAAACCACAATCAAAAACAATTCGATAATCATCACCTAATAATTCTTTAGCGCGTGCGATTAACGCATCAATATAAAGTTCTTTATCGCCTTCGGGTGCGTCTAGCGGCAAGTCTGCCAATACCGCATGGGCCGCACGTTGCATCCGCGCATCGTATTGGGTTTTTAATTGTTGAGAAATATCGACAACATAATCACCACGATAGGCATTAGTGGGAAAGGGTAATACTTCCCCCGTTAACGCTAAATAACGTAACCACACGCTGGTCGCCAGAATATCCATTTGGCGTCCGGCATCATTCACATAATATTCGCGTTCAACATTAAAACCCGCGAAGCTCAATAAATCGGCGAGCGCTGCGCCATACGCGGCACCGCGACCATGGCCAACATGCAAAGGGCCGGTAGGATTCGCCGATACAAATTCCACTAATACAGTTTGTGCTTTGTTATCTTTATGCCCGATAGTGCTGCGGCCAAAGTTTTCTGCTTGTTGCAAAATGGTGGGGATAATAGTGTGAGTCGCGTCTTGGCTTAAAAAGAAATTAATAAAACCGGGGCCGGCGATTTCAGTTTTGATCACCACCGAATCGGTGGGTAACACCGCCACTAATTTTTCTGCAAGTTCGCGGGGTTTCAAACCACAATTTTTCGCCGCCATCAGCGCAAAATTCGTCGCAAAGTCACCGTGTTCGGGATCTTTGCTGCGGGTTAATTGCACAGCGGGCGTCTGCTCAGCCGTCAGCACGCCGTCATTTTGCAACTGCGTTAAGGCTTGTTGGAGCAAGTTTTCAAGTTGAGTTTTCAAGGCAATTCTTTAGGTCGGAGTCAGCAATAAAGCGGCGCATTGTAGCATAAGGGTTGGGTTGGACTTGCCGTGGTCTGGTGGACAAATTTATAGTTAATTTTAAACTGGGTTGGAGAGGCACAAATGAGCAGAAAATATACTGCAGAATCCCGTGAAGAAACAGTTAAGTAAGTTGTTGATTGGGTTACACCGTCAATGATGTAGCCGGGGATTAGGCTGTTGGCATAAAGTCTTTATAAATGGGTTAAAGCGGCTTCACCTTCAGAAGCTGAATGGCAATCAATTTCAAAACACACGCAGATGCAACGGCAGGAATATTTCGATTTATATTGGAGTTTTTATAATAGCGCTAGACGGCATCAGTATCTGGGAAATGTGAGTCCAGGAGCGTTTGAACGGGCAGCTGGATTATGAGAAAGTGTCCCCCTGCCGTGGGAAAGCCACCTCCTCTAAAACTCGCAAGACATGTTTAAACGTGGAATTTAAAACTGATCTTCATGATAAAAAAGCTGTTCTGATCATTGCGCATCCAAGACACGAGCTGCGTGTATTCAATTGGTTAACACAAGCTCATCCAAGCGTATTAATTCTAACCGACGGCTCGGGACGTTCCAGCCAATCTCGCCTAAAAGAAACCAAGCGAATTCTAGATGAAACAGAAGCTAAACCAGGTGCGATTTTTGGCGCATATACAGACAAGTATATTTATGAGGCAATATTAAACCGTAGAACAGATGTGTTTATCCAAATGGCAGAATTAATTTCAGACGTTTTGTCGCAAGAACCCAATGCATACGTAGTTGGCGATGCAGCAGAAGGGTACAACCCCGCCCATGATGTGTGTCGGTTAGTCATTAACACGGCAATTCAATTAATTTATATTCGTACCAATAAAATGATTCCTTCTTATGATTTTGTGCTTACCGGACCGCCAGATACATTCTCTACCGAAACGTTGAACGTTGAACGTTCAATTTTACTGACACTCGATGACGACATGTTTGAACGAAAGTTACAATTATTAAAAAGTTACGAAGGCTTAGAAATCGATGTTGTAGAAACATTTAGTCAATGTCCACCTGACGCATTTCGTAAAGAACTGTTACGGTGGACTGACAACAACATTACAGATGGGCTACCCGACGAAATGCCTTATTATGAGAAACATGGAGAACAACGCGTTGCTGAAGGGAAATATCATTTTGTACTTCGCCGCAACGAGCATATGCTTTCGATTGCCGCCGATTTGCGCGATTATCTTGAACAAGTGAAATTGCATACTCAATGAAAATTCTAATAACAAATAATACGCTCGATGAACGCGCGGGATCAGAGCTGTATGCAAGAGATGTTGCAATATCGCTTCTCAAACGCGGGCATACCGTAATTGCGTATAGCCCGCGTCTAGGAAAAGTTGCAGAAGAATTGCGTGCCGCGACTGTAGCAGTGGTAGATGATCTTGACCGTATATCAACACCCCCAGATTTAATTCATGGACAGCATCATCTTGAGACGATGACGGCATTAAATAAATTTCCCGGCGTACCCGCTGTATATTTTTGCCATGGATGGTTGCCCTGGGAAGAAATGCCTCCGTTGCATCCAAGAATTCTTCGCTACATTGCAGTAGATGATACATGCCGCGACCGTCTTATCCTTGAACACGCAATTCCAGAAAATAAAGTGCACGTCATACTTAACTTTGTTGACTTGACTAAATTCCTACCTAGAAGCCCACTGCCTAAAAAACCGAAGAATGCCTTGTTATTTGGTAATTACACACAAGATAATTTATTTTACAAAAACATTCAGGACGCATGCACGCAGTTAAATATTAATTTAGATACGGCCGGAACCGGCATGCGCAACTCAACTGCAGCTCCACATGAATTATTGAAGAACTATGATATTGTATTCGCTAAAGCTAAATGTGCGTTGGAGGCAATGGCAGTGGGGACTGCTGTTATTCTCCACAACAATGATCGTCTTGGCCCACTCGTCACCTTAAAAAAACTTGACGCTCTCCGCCGACTCAATTTTGGAATTCGTACTTTCAACGAACTTGTTTCTGCTGAAGCCGTAATTACACGGCTTGCTCAATATGATGCAGAAGATGCGGCAAAAACATCTTCACGATTACGATCACTTGTCGACTGCGAATCAACTGTCGATGAAATTTTAAATGTATATTCAGAAATTTTAATTGAGCATCAACAAGAATACAGCTTCAATCCAAATGCCGAAGGACAGGCGAACGCAAAGTATATACGGGGCTTGTCGGAGTCAAAAAACATGACATTAGCTCCCCGGTGGCTAAATGCACAAGCTACAGCACTACAAACCGAAAATAATGCATTGCGCGCCGAAAATAATGCTTGGAAAAATTCCGTACTGTTTAGATTGAAAGAAAAAATATTAAAAATTCCAGGGTCTCGAAAAATAGTCTCCAGTCTTGTACGCTTTTTTTCAGATAGAAACAAAAAATAATATTTCCTGGTTAGTCAAAATCCATAACCAAACATTCTCAGGCACCAGATGGAAGTGGCTCAGTTCGTTGAGCACCGTCATGTCGAACGGCGTGGTGATGGCCTCTTCTCCTTGTAGTGCGCACGTAGATATTGTCGTGGTTGATGCGATGGCAGGTCAGGTGATGGAACAGGTAAGTTGTCGCTTAGGGCGATGACTGTAAATAGGCGAGGCAAAAAACTTGGTGATTTTATGACGATTTGTGAGGAAACGGTTGTGGTGTGGGAGTGCGTGTTTGTTGATGCGGGTGTGTCGTCAAGAAAATAAGTTGCTTTTACTATTGTTTTTCTTTCTTGGAATCACAGCGAAAGTTTATTTATTATTTGTTGCAGCGATTTTTTATTTTCCTGATTGTTTGTTTTTTAAAGCTCTCGAAAAATTATGGTTTAATAATTGATTATCGAATAACGTTCAGTTCTTATTTCTCGATTAGAAATTTAACTATTCATATGTTCTGACATGTTTTTAAGTAATGCCATCTCATTTTATGCGTGTTAATAAAATGAAATTTGACATATTTAAAATAAATCCACTGGATCCACGTCAAGCGACCAACGCACTGATTTTTGCAGTGGGCAGTTGGCTTAATTGTTCGATAAGTTTTTTAAGATGTGTTGTAAATGGTTACGTTGTTGCGCTTGCAGTAATAGCGCGCGATAACGGCCAGCGCGTTTTTTCATCGTTCGCGATCAACCTCCAGAAGTGCTTCCTGTATCTCGCGAATTCGAGCGAATTTTGGATCGCATACACAGCGTCTTGATCGGACGAAGCGCCTCTACAAAGGTGGCTTGGGGATATCACCAGCAGGTGACGTCGTTTCGCACAGAGCGTGCGTGCGAGGAGTCGGTACGGCGACCGACCTGCGCTGTCGCTATCTGCCGCTACGCCGCGCGCTTGGATAGTTGCGTGGCTGGGCCGTTGCTCCTGGAGAAGAAGCGACGCTGGATCAGTTTCACAACTTCCACGACGGCGAGGGGTAGGAGCGCGCAACCGGCCACGACGCCCCAATCTTTCACATCAAGTGGAACGGTGTGAAGAATGGCGCTCAAGAACGGAACGTAAACCGCCGCGAGCTGCAGGAGAACGCACAGCGCCACGGCTCCCCACAGCCAGCCGTTCTTGAAGAGACGTGCGTCGAATGTCGAGCGCGTCTCTGAGCGTGAGCTAAAGACGTGAACCACCTGGGCGAACGCAAGCGTCATGAAGGTCACCGTGATCGCGTGCTTCAGCCCCTCTCCTTCCGCACCGTGCATGCGCATGCCGAGGAAGAACGCCAGCAACGTGACCGCGGCGAGCAGTGACCCCTGCCAGCCGATCATGACCAAAAGCCGCGCCGGCAGGAGAGGGGCCTTCGGATCGTGCGGAGGCCGGCTCATCATGCCGGGCGCCGACGGCTCAAGGGCCAACGCGAGCGCAGGGAAGATGTCAGTGATCATGTTCAGCCACAGGATCTGAAGTGCGCCGAGCGGCAGCGGCCAGCCAACCATCAGAGCGATGAACACGGTGAGGATCTCGGCCAAATTGCACGAGAAGAGGTAGCGGATGAACCGGAGGATGTTCGCATAGATAATCCTTCCCTGTTCGACCGCGCCGACAATCGTGGCGAAGTTGTCGTCGACGATGACCATGTCCGCCGTTTCTTTGGCGACCTCGGTCCCTTTGATGCCCATGGCGACGCCGATATCGGCCTTTTTCAAGGCCGGAGCGTCGTTCACACCGTCGCCGGTCATGGCCACAATCTGCCCCTGCGCCTGCAGCGCTTCGACAATCTGAAGCTTGTGCTTGGGCGACACGCGGGCAAAGACTGCAGCGCCCTGCACGGTTTTCTGCCATCCCGCGGCGTCGAGATTGTTCAGCTCACGTGCGTGCACAATTCGAAGTGGCTGGCCGTTCAAATCGCGGTCGATGCCGAGCTGACGGGCGATCTCGGCCGCGGTGATCTGCTGGTCGCCGGTGATCATTACCGAACGAATGCCCGCTGCGCGACACGTGGCGATCGCGGCTTTCGCTTCCTCGCGCAGTGGATCGGTCATGCCGACGAGACCGACAAAGGTTAGCTGTTTCGTAGCGTCAGCGTCATGCTCGCTCTGGCCTTCGGGCATGTCTCGATAGGCCAAGGCGAGTACGCGTAGTGCGGCCCCCGCGAGGTCCTGATTCATCGTATCCCAGCGGGCGCGATCGTCAGCGGTAAGGGGCGTCACGCCGTTGGCACCAACCTGGGACGAGCTCGCCTCGAGTAACGTGGACGGCGCCCCTTTCACAAAGGTGATCAGCCGGCCTTCAGGCGTCCGGTGCACGGTGGCCATACGCTTCGTAGCGCTGTCGAATGGCTGCTCGCTGAGGCGGGGGAACTCGGCTTCGAGCGCATCCTCTTTCATGCCCGCCTTTTCGGCCGCCACGATCAACGCCGCCTCGGTAGGGTCGCCAAGCACCGTGTCCTTGCCATCGGCGTGAGCGACTTTCGCGTCGTTGCACAAGACGCCGACGCGTAGCGCAAGCGTGAGGTGTGCATCAGCATGCGGGTCAACCGGTTGATGGTTTTCTTGAAACTCACCCACCGACGAGTAGCCGGTGCCGGTCACGTCGATCCGTCTCCTATCCAGTACGAACACCGACACCGTCATCTCATTGCGAGTCAGCGTCCCCGTTTTATCGGTGCAGATGACCGTCGTGGAGCCGAGCGTTTCGACCGCGGGCAGCCGCCGAATCAGGGCGCCCATGCGCGCCATGCGCTGCATCCCGAGCGCAAGCGTCATCGTGGAAACGGCGGGGAGCCCCTCGGGCACCGCGGCGATCGCGAGCGAGATGCCCACTTCAAGCATGTAAAGGAAGCCATGACCGCGAAGCCAACCAGCAAAAATAATGATCGCGCACAGCACCAGCACGATCACAAGCAACAGCCGACCGAGGCGGTCCAATTTCCTCTCGAGAGGCGAGTCGTTGTTCTTCGCTTCGTCGATAAGGACCCCGATCTTTCCCATCTCGGTCGCGACACCGGTGCCCGTAACGAGAAGATGGCCGCGACCATTTATGATAGTCGTACCCATGAACGCTAGGTTGAGCCGGTCCGCGAGAGGTGCCTTCGCGTCCGCGATCGGCTCGGTCGACTTGGTGACCGCCTTCGACTCCCCGGTGAGCGCGGCTTCCTCGATCTTTAGTTGCGCACTCTCAATGATTCGCCCATCCGCGGGGACACGTGCGCCCGCTTCAAGGACGACCAAATCCCCGGGCACCAGTGCGGCGGCGGGGAGCTCACGTTCCGCGCCGTCGCGGACTACGCGAGCGATCTGCACCGCCTGCTTCTGAAGAGCCGTCAGCGTTTGCTCAGCTTTCCATTCCGTGAGGAAGCCGATCGTCGCGTTCAGCACGACGACCACCAGGATTGCACCCGCTTCGAGATGCTCGCTCATGGCGAAGGCAATCCCGGCGGCCACAAAGAGCAGCAACACAAGGAAACTCTTGAACTGGTTGAAAAGGATGGCGAAGACAGTCCGTCCCCGTGTCTGCTCCAGCTGATTGGCGCCGAACCGCTCGAGGCGCTGTGCTGCCTCGGCATTCGTCAAACCACGTATTCCGTCGGTTCGCAAATGCTGTGCAGCTACATCAACGGCCAGCGTGTGCCACGTCTCTGCCGGAGTGTCGGTGCCGGATATCTCGATTTTGTTCTTTGTCGACATTGGGACTTTTTGGCGAACAGCGCTAGCGATGCTCGCCGCGCCGCCCCACCGTGCTCTCGAGCGCGCTCTTTATCTTATCTGCCGCACCGGCGACTGCCTGGGCCGGGGTCAACGCCTGGCAGGTCACGGCAATAGGCTGCCGCCCCTCGAGGCGGGCTTCCATTATGCACCGTTTGTCGTTATGACTATTCTTGTCGCCATTTTCGTCACTGAGATGTACTTCCACGCGTGTGATGTGAGTTTTGAAGTGGCTTAGAGACTTGGTGATCGTAGCCTCTACTTGGGCCACGAGTTCCTCGTGTCCTTCAATATTTTTGTCGGTATTGACTTGAATTTGCATGAGTCTGATTCCTTTGTTGAATGGGTTCAGTATCGATAGATTGCAGCCACGCCCGTACGTGTGGGCATTCTCGCCGCCGGGATGACCAAGACGTCGCCACCCATTCTGCTAACCAGTTCGCCCAAGTCATCGAGCACATCATCGACTCGTGGATTGTTCAGCGCGTCGCCGACAACCTTCCCGGTCCCCTCGTCTAGGTGAGCAGCGATCTGACAATCAGCCGCGATGAATAATGTGGCGACGCGCCCTGAGGCGGCGGCTGCCGTGATCTCCGGCAGTTTGTCGCTGCCGCGCCCCGTCGCTGTGGCTTGCTCGAAGTCGTTTATCAGTTTTGCGAGCCGCGCCTCGTACTGCGGCTCGATGACCTGCCAAGCGAGCGTGCGCAGGGCATCGTTCTTCACGGCATCAGGATTGACCTTGATCCCCTCAGTTAGCAGAAATGGGTTCTGACTGACGCTGTGGAAACGATGGTGATGTTCCGGTAGCGCGGCTAGGATCAGCGGCAGACCTGTGGCGCGCGAGTGGTGCTCCAGCACCGCCCGGTCAATCGAGCGGAAGAATCGGTCGGCGTCGATGTCCACTTCGTCGCTCTTTCCGCCGTGGCCGTGGTGCATCGCGTTGCTCGACCCACCAACTCCTCCGTAGGATGCGACCGTCTGGTGCGGCTCGGTAAGCTCCGAACCGAGCGCGTCGGTGATTGTGCGAGGTACCCCGGCGGCCAGCTCGATCTCTTCAAGAGCGTCACGATCTCCTTCAAAAAGACGAATCTTGTCTCGGCTTAACCCGAGGACTTGATAGCGGTCGACCGACTGAAGGAACTGCCACAACGGCTTGATGTGAAAGCTGTCGGCCACGACAGCCAGCTCGGCGACAGCGCGCGGCAGGCGGAACACCCGAAAAAGGCCCGGTGTGCCCAGCACCGCTAGTCCGTCGAGCGTGTGGTTCCAGAAGTCATTGTCGGATGCGAGTGCTTCGAATGGCTTTAGAAGCAATTGAGCCTCCATTGAGGGATAGGCCTGTAGAAGCGATGTTTCTAACTCCTTGACGAGGTTACGAAACCGGATCGGGTCCTGCTGATTCTCTGGGTACCGTCGGTGCGTCGGTTGGTACAGTGACAAACACGGTGCCGATTGAGGGGCCACGAGCTCGGTGAGCGATTCTTTCGTGAGTGAGGTCAGGGATGTCGAGTCATTCATGGTCTGTGTCCTTGCTAGGTTGTTGTGATTGCTGGCTTTGGGGTTCTGGTTCCGTGCTGAGCGCCCGACGATGCTCGTCGTGCGGGCGTCTGTCCAACCGAGAGAAAGACCAACTCCGAAGGACGTTTTTTCCCCTGGTCGTTTTCATGTTGACTCCGCAGGCACGGTCTTGAGCGCCGAGCGCACCGGTGCCAGGCGCGCGTCTATTTTCGATCGTTCATGGAGGGATTCAACGGTGCGTCCAGCAAGTTCAGCGATTAACTCTACCTGCTCGCGCAGCGCCCGCCGTCGGTCCGGGCGATTCGTCAAACTTTCTATTGTTTGAAGAGCTCCAAGCATTCGCGATATGACGGCGACATTGCCACTCGCGCTGCTGCGGATCTGGTCAAACGCTTCGCTCAGCAAGCTCTCGAAACTTGGTCCCTTGGCGATCACTCGCAGTTCCCCGTCATCGTAACGATGAGTTGAAGGTATCTGTCGAGTCGCAAGCCGCGAGAGAATCGCCGTCAAATAATCCACGCACGTTATGGCGGTGGTGACGTCGTTGACGCCCGGCGAGAGTGCTTTCAACGCGACATCGACGAGTTGCCGGATACCGAAGGCAGCGTCCTGCTCCACGGTACGGTAGCTGTAGATACTGAAAGCCGCCTGCAAGTCTGCAATCGTTGCTCGATTCGGTGGACCTGCGAGAGCGACGGACACGAGCGCCGTTTCTTCGACCGCGAACTCGCCGATGGCGTGCTCCATGCGAACGATTGTTGCTTGCTCACGGGCTACCTGCAGGAGCGCTTCGTAATCCACACTCTGGATGTAACCGCTCTCCGTGACCGTAATAGGGTGCCATTCTCGCTCCGACGACGTCTGTTGCGGCGGAGCGTCGACGTCTTCGCCCGGCTCCTGCCCGAGTTGCTGGGGAAAAAGTTTATCAATGACGCTAATGGTCTCTTTGGCTACGGACGAAATGATGGCAGACGCTTGGATCGAGGAGGCGATGTGATGGATGAAGAAGATGAGAACGCCAACGCTGACGATTGCGAGTACTACCCCCATGAACACCGCGAGATTCGGGACAAACGCGCCCTCATCGCCACTGCGAATGGCGCGAATGACGATCAAGCAGTAGACAAAGTTACCAGCGAATATGCCAAGAATGGCCTGCGTAGTCCGACTATTTATGAAGTTCCGCAATATGCGTGATGTGTATTGGCTCGAAGCCAGTGCCAGCGCCACCAAGACCACGGAGAATGTGACGCCAATCACCGACATCATCGAACTAGCGATGGTGGACATTAGCGCTTGCGCGCCCGTCGCTCCGGCTCCAAACAGGCGTGGCCACTGCGCCAGGAATTGATCGCTCGTCATAGAGTCTGCTTCGATCATGACTACCGCAAAGACCATGCACATCACGACAATCATTGACGGCAAGAACCAGAAGCTCGACCACAAATGGTTCCAGACGCGTCGAGGGCTATTCATCACTCGCGCCATTTCCAGTTGCGTATTTCCGGCAAGTCCTCACCGTATTTATTGATGTAATGCCGGTGCTCGATCAATTTATCCTTGAGCTGTTGCTTTAAATAAATCCCTTTCTCACCGGTCTGTGGCAGACGGTCGATGGCGTCCATCACCAGATGAAAGCGATCCAGATCGTTTAGCACGGTCATATCAAAGGGCGTAGTGATGGTGCCTTCTTCCTTGTAACCACGAACGTGAATATTGTTGTGATTAGTACGGCGGTAAGTTAGTCGGTGGATCAACCACGGGTAAGCGTGATAAGCGAAGATGACCGGTTTGTCTTTAGTAAACAGTTCGTCAAAATCCACATCACTCAAGCCGTGCGGATGTTCACTTGCGGGTTGAAGTTTCATCAAATCGACGACGTTGACTACGCGAATTTTAAGTTCGGGTAGATGCTCATGCAGAATAGAAACAGCCGCAAGTGTTTCTAATGTGGGCACGTCTCCACAACAAGCCATCACCACATCCGGCGCACTATCGTGATTATTACTGGCCCATTGCCAGATGCCGATGCCCGCACTGCAATGCTTGACGGCGGCATCCATGCTCAGCCATTGCGGCGCCGGGTGTTTACCCGCGATCACCACGTTGACATAGTGGCGACTGCGCAGGCAGTGGTCCATGACCGAAAGCAGGCAGTTCGCATCCGGCGGCAGGTAAACCCGTACTACCTCGGGTTTCTTGTTCACCACATGGTCAATAAAACCAGGATCTTGATGAGTAAAGCCGTTGTGATCCTGGCGCCACACATGCGAAGCCAGCAGGTAGTTCAGCGAAGCGATCTTGCGGCGCCAGGGCAGATGGTTTGTGACCTTCAGCCATTTGGCATGCTGGTTGAACATTGAATCGATGATATGGATGAAAGCTTCATAGCAGTTAAAAAGTCCATGGCGGCCGGTAAGCAGATAGCCTTCGAGCCAACCTTCGCATTGGTGTTCGCTGAGCATTGAATCCAGCACTTGTCCGTCCGGGGCGAGGAATTCGTCATTCGGCATGGTTGCGGTATCCCACTGGCGCGCGGTCTGTTCGAACAAGGCTCCGAGTCCGTTGGAAAGCGTTTCGTCCGGACCGAAGACGCGGAAATTCCGCTGCTCCTGATTCAATTTAGCGACATCGCGCAAGAATGGACCGAGCACACGCGTATCGCCACCACCACGCGTTCCAGGCACGGGTACGCTTTGGGCATAGTCGCGGAAATCTGGCATGCGCAGGTCACATAGCAAGATGCCGCCATTGGCGTGCGGATTCGCGCCCATCCGCCGATCACCGGTGGGCGCCAGTTCAGCTAATTCTGTATTCAAGCATCCAAGTTCATTAAAGAGTTCGTGAGGCCGGTAACTCTTCATCCAATCTTCCAATAATTGGAGATGTTCAGGATGCACTCGAGGATGAAGTGGCACTTGATGCGCACGAAATGTATCTTCAATTTGTTGTCCATCAACCATTTTTGGACCGGTCCAACCTTTGGGAGATTTGAGAACGATCATCGGCCAGCGTGGACGAATGCATTCGCCATGAACGCGCGCATCCTGTTGAATTTTTTTAATTTGCTCCACCACTGTATCCAGCGCCGCCGCCATTGCCTCATGCATCAGCTCTGGTTCATGTCCCTCGACATAGTGCGGAATCCAGCCGTAGCCTCGGAGCAGTTGGTCCAATTCTTCGTGGGTGATGCGCGCTAGCAGCGCCGGGTTGGCAATCTTGTAGCCATTAAGATGCAGAATCGGTAATACCGCACCATCCGTTGCTGGATTGAGAAATTTATTTGAGTGCCATGCTGTCGCTAATGGACCGGTTTCCGCTTCGCCATCACCTACAACACAAGCCACCACAAGATCCGGATTGTCAAACACCGCACCAAAGGAATGGCTCAGTGAATAACCCAGTTCACCGCCTTCGTGAATTGAGCCAGGGCATTCAGGCGAAACATGGCTGGGAATACCACCTGGAAAAGAAAATTGTAGAAAAAGTTTTTGTAATCCCGCTTCATCCTGGCTGATATCGGGATAAATTTCGCTGTAAGTACCTTCGAGATAAGTGTTTGCTACGATGGCTGGACCACCATGGCCCGGACCGGATACATAAATCATATTAAGATCATATTTTTTGATAACGCGGTTCAAGTGCACATAAACAAAGTTTTGTCCCGGGGTTGTACCCCAATGCCCCAACAACATCCGCTTCACATCCTCCATCACCAACGCTCGCTTGAGCAGCGGATTGGCGTAGAGAAAAATCTGGCCGACAGATAAGTAGTTTGCTGCACGCCAATAAGCATCAATTTTACGCAGCAATTCAGCAGACAGTGTTTTTGAATAAGGTTTCATTTTTCTTGCTTCATCTATATACATTTAAATACCAATATCGAGAACACGACAAACAGATTGCGCAATCATCAGTTCTTCGTTGGTTTTAATAACGCGAACTGTCACACGACTATCGTTTGTTGAAATAACGTGCGCATTCAGTGCATTGAGCGACTCGTTTAATTCGATGCCAAAAAACTTAAGACCGTCACAGATACGCGTGCGAATCCGAGATGCGTTTTCACCAATGCCGCCAGTAAAAACCAAGGTATCGAGTCCACCAAGAACTGCCATATAAGCGCCAAGCATTTTCTTAGCGTGATAACAAAATAGGGCTATCGCTTCTGCCGCACGCATGTCCTGTTTCTCCTGAGCAAGCAACTCATTCATATCGGCGCTGATTTCGGATATACCGAGTAATCCTGATTCATGGTTTATCATGTGATCATATTGTGATGCGGTCATCTGTTCGTTACCCACCAGAAAGGCGGCCAATCCTGGATCGATGTCACCAGAACGAGTACTCATCATCAATCCGGCAGCGGGCGTAAGTCCCATGCTGGTATCGACGCTGCGACCATCAAGAATGGCTGTCATGCTGGCACCATTTCCCAAATGAGCGAGTATGACGCGCCCCTTCGCTGTACCAAGACCTTCAAGCTCCTGCATTACATAGGCGCAGGACAAACCATGAAAACCATAGCGATAGATGCCTTGCTTCTCATAACGTCGAGGAATGGGAAATAGTTTTGCGACTCTCGGCATCTCATGATGAAAAGCCGTATCAAAACAGGCGACTTGTGCCAAATCTGGAAACTGATAATTAAAAGCCTCTATCAAGGCTATTTCATGCGGCAAATGTTCGGGAGCCAAGGAACTAAGCTGATGCAACTCTTCAATGAGCTCGGATGTGATGCGTTGTGCTTGATCATACTTCTGTCCACCATGCACCACGCGATGGCCCACTGCGATTAAGGTATCCGGTTCAATTCGCAGCTGAATCCAATCCATCAGCAAACTTGTAGCAACTTTGTGATCCGCTATTACCAGCGAGCGCGAGAGATTATTTTTTTCTTCCAAACTTTTTATAGTGAAACTACCCTGTAAAAAACCAATGCCTTCAATCTTTCCTTCAAGTACATGCACCAAAGATTCTTTTGAAGAAAACAATGCAAACTTGATGCTCGATGAGCCGCTGTTGATTATTAAAATTGTCTGCATAGCACTCATTAAATTTTCCAACTTCACAGTGAGTTCATAAGGGATTTCATAAGGGATTTCATATTAAGACTCAGCTGACACTAATGCGTTATCAACGATAGTTTGAGCTTCATCCAGAATGCGCTTGAGATGATCAACTCCCACAAAACTCTCGGCGTAAATCTTGTAGAGATTTTCGGTGCCGGATGGTCGTGCAGCAAACCAACCGTGTTCGGTTTCCACTTTTAACCCACCGATGTCGGCATCGTTACCGGGTGCGCGCGTGATAATCGCGCAAATTTTTTCACCAGCCAACAGCGTCGATTTCACTTGCTGCCGTGATAATTTCGCCAGCTTTTCTTTCTGCCTCGGTGTCGCGGCAGTTTGTACTCTGTCGGCAAAAGGCTCACCGAGGTCGCGCGTTAAATCGCGATAAATTTGCGCAGGATCGCGCCCTGTGCGGGCGATAATTTCCGCCGATAATAACGCGGGTATCAAGCCGTCTTTGTCAGTACTCCAAGCCGTGCCGTCGCGACGCAGAAAAGATGCACCTGCACTTTCTTCACCGGCAAAGCCCAATGAACCATCAAGCAGACCTGCAGCAAACCATTTAAAACCAACCGGCACTTCGTATAATTTTCTTTGCAGCTTCGCGCTCACGCGGTCGATCATCTGACTGCTTACCACGGTTTTACCAATCGCCGCGTTCGCACTCCATTTGGGTCGATTTTGAAATAAATAATCGCTAGCTACCGCTAAATAATGATTGGGTGGCATTAACCCAGCGCTGTGCGTAACAATGCCGTGGCGGTCGTGATCGGTATCACAGGCAAATGCGATATCGAAACGATCTTTCAACGCGATCAAACTTTGCATCGCATAAGGCGATGATGGATCCATGCGAATCTGTCCATCCCAATCGACCGTTATAAAACGAAAAGTCGCATCGACAACAGAATTAACGACCGTAAGATCGAGTTTGTAATGCGCCGCAATCGCGGGCCAATAATTCACACCGGCGCCGCCGAGTGGATCGACACCCATGCGAATTTTCGCGGCGCGAATGGCTGTCATGTCGATAACATTTTCTAAGTCATTGACGTACGTATTAAGAAAATCGTGCGTGTGCGTAGTCGCTGCGCGTAATGCTTTCTCAAAAGACATGCGCTGCACATCGCGCAATTTATTTTCCAGCAGCACGTTAGCCTGCTGTTCGATCCAGCGCGTGATACTCGTATCCGCCGGTCCACCATTGGATGAGTTGTATTTAAAGCCGCCGTTGTCGGGCGGATTATGTGAAGGCGTAATCACAATGCCATCGGCCAAGCCACGCGTGCGGCCACGGTTATAGCAAAGAATCGCGTGTGAAATAGCGGGCGTCGGCGTGTATTCGCCCACCGTTGCCATCATCACTTCAACACCATTGGCGGCGAGCACTTCCATCGCACTGGCAAACGCCGGTTCCGATAATGCGTGCGTATCGATGCCGATAAACAACGGACCATTGATGCCTTCTTTTTTGCGATACAAGCAAATCGCCTGACTGATCGCGAGCACATGCGCTTCGTTGAAACTTTTGTTGAACGACGAGCCGCGATGACCTGAAGTGCCAAATGCAACACGCTGTTGCGCAATAGCAGGATCAGGTACTTCGTTGTAATAGGCCGTGACAAGTTTGGCGACATTGACGAGCATTTCAGTTGGTGCTGATTTTCCAGCTAACGGACTGATGATCATCGCTGCATCGGTTTGATTCATTGTGTTACTCCAATGCGCGCTGTTTACTTGAACGCATGTTGATTGTGTCAACTTCACTTATATTGCTTGGTCGTCTAGATAGGGAAAATTGATCGTATTAATTCGCAATAAACACTGGCGCAAATCCACCACCATTCGTTCTAAAATTAGTTGTTTGTCCTTGATAAAGACGTGCGGCGAGCAATTGGATTTCACCTTCATAAACATACGCACGAATATCCATTTTTAATGCTGTCTCTTGTCCATCAACAAACACACCACGCTCACTGGGCAGCACCACGCGTTGCGCCACATACTCGCCGCTTATTATTTCGTCCCATACGCGTTTTGTAAGTTTGTCGCCGCGATAGGTTGCGCGACTACCAAAACCCGTTGTCGGTTTAAAAAATAGGTGTTTTCGCTCAGCCCATAATTGTTCGGCATTCAGGCTACTTACCATGCGTGTTATTGGAACAGCTGTTGTGACGATATTAATATCTGCTTCGCTAACACCTAATTTCTTTAATGTGTCTGCATTGCTTAGCAAAGCAAGGTTGCGTTTGTTTGCATAGAGTGTGTGATGATGCGGATTAGGAGTAACGACTACCGAGCCATTCAAATAAGCTGCGCGTAACGCAGATGAATTTTTGTGACGCAACGAAAAATCAGTTAGTCGATTGTAGACCAAATCAATTTTATCTCCGTTCACACTGAGGATATTGTTTTCAAAGATGAGTTGTTGTGGATCAACAATGACGGCCTCTATACCATGACGCTCAAATAAGCGTTTTGCCATTCTAAATTCGGGATAAAGAAATTGTTGTTGAGGGTTTTCATCGACAATGGCAACGCGCACCAAAGGTAAATCAATATTTTGATAACGCCATTCGTTTAAAAACATTGCGATAAATTGATCATCAATAGCGACTTTTGCTAGCGGCAATAACGATTCTGCTTCGCGACAGCATTCAGTTTGCGCACTTAAGAGGGCTGCATTTAAAAATGCGCCACCCGCATTGGTGTTGATTTCAATGATCTGAGGACCAGTGTCGGATAAATGAAAATCATAGCCCATAAATACGCCAGAATTCCCCGCATTTAATATTGCCGCATCATCCGCAGCAACTAATGCCATTTCTTGAAACTCTGTTAATTGAACGATACGTTCAATGGCGTGTACAACTTCTTGTATTTGAGCTAGTTGAGTTGGCGAAATAAAAACCGTGGTGTTGGAAAAAAGTTGTGGCTGCGTTTGCAATACGGCCTGAGTTAAATCATCGGCTTTTAATATTGAATCGAGTTGTTCACGATTAAGTGTTTTGCAAAAGCAACCAAGATTTAATTTTTCAGCAGATGAATTTCCTGCTGCTCCGCACATAGAAGATTTGCACGGAGTTGATTTCCCCTGAACTTCTAGATCGGACTCAATAGAAACTTTCACATTAGGCTCGATAGACATATTTAGAGCGACTTTTTTCTCAGCCGTAAGGCATTAAGGATGACTGACACCGAACTCAAACTCATGGCAGCACTGGCAATCATAGGGCTGAGTAAAATGCCGAACCATGGATATAAAACTCCCGCCGCAACGGGCACACCAAGAAAGTTATAAATAAACGCAAAAAATAAATTCTGCCGAATATTTCTCATGGTGTGCTGACTCAGCAGTCGCGCTTTGGCAATGCCGCGTAAATCACCTTTCACCAAGACGATACGCGCGCTGTTCATCGCGACATCGGTACCCGTACCCATCGCAATACCGACGTTCGCTTGCGCAAGCGCGGGAGCATCATTCACACCATCGCCCGCCATGGCGACTATGCGTCCCTGCTGTTGCAGTGTTTTTAAATAATTGAGTTTGTCTTCGGGCGTAACATCGGCTTTGAAATCATCGAGCCCAAGCGATTTTGCGACGGCAGCAGCAGTGATGGCGTTGTCTCCGGTTAACACCACAATTTTTAAACCCGCTGCATGCAATTGTTGTATCGCCTCCAGCGTAGTGGATTTAATCGCATCGGCAACGCTGACGATGCCAGCCAATTGATTGCCAACAGCAAGAAACATAACGGTTTGGCCGAGTTCTCTTAGTGACTGCACATCTGCTTGTACGCCGACAACATCAACTTTTTGGGTTTCCATCAACCGGATATTGCCAAACAGCACCGGCTTACCATCAATATCACCGCGCACGCCTTGGCCGGTGACAGATTCAAAATTTGCAACGGTTTTGGGCAAGAGGTTTTGCTGCTTGGCATGATTAACGATGGCAACAGCTAAGGGATGTTCACTCAAGGCATCAAGGCTTGCGGCAAACAACAACACATCTGTCTCCACAAATCCCGTGCTGGCAATAACGCGCTGCACGGTAGGTTTGCCTTCAGTCAGCGTACCGGTTTTATCGACTACCAGCGTATCCACTTTTTCCATCAGTTCGAGGGCTTCAGCATCTTTGATCAACACACCTTCCTGTGCACCGCGACCAATGCCAACCATTATCGAAATGGGTGTTGCTAATCCGAGCGCGCAAGGGCAAGCAATAATTAACACCGAAACTGCAACCACCAACGCATTTGCCATGGCAGGTGCTGGCCCGAACGCAGCCCAAATGATAAATGCGATGACCGCGATGACGATCACTGCAGGCACAAACCAACCGGACACTTGATCCGCTAGTTTCTGAATCGGCGCGCGCGAACGTCCTGCGTCATTGACCATTTGCACAATGCGCGCGAGTAAGGTATCAGCGCCAACCTTGTCAGCACGGAGCAGAAATGATCCCGTTTGGTTTACGGTGCCCGCGGTGACTTTACTGCCGATTTGTTTTTCGACCGGAATCGGCTCGCCCGTAATCATGGATTCGTCGATGCTGGAGTGGCCATCGATAATTTCGCCATCCACCGGAATCTTACCGCCCGGTTTAACGCGCAATTGGTCGCCCACTTGCACTTGATCGAGATGAACTTCTTCCTCAGTGCCATCTGGCTTAACGCGTACCGCGGTATTAGGCGCGAGTTCCAGTAGCGCTTTAATCGCACTATTGGTTTTAGAGCGAGCGCGTAATTCAAGCACTTGCCCCAGCAATACCAGCGTGACAATGACCGCAGCTGCTTCAAAATAAAGTGGAATCATGCCATTCATTTTGAAGGCTTCGGGAAGCGCCGAAGGCATTAATAACGCAAATACACTGAATAGAAATGCAGCAGCGGTGCCAATCCCAATCAAGCTAAACATATTGAGATTCCAGGTTCTGAACGATGCCCAAGCACGCACAAAAAATGGCCAACCTCCCCACAACACCACGGGAGTACCCAGTATGGCTTGCAGCCAATTAAAGGTATTGATGCCCATCCAGTGATGCACATTGATACCGGGAATAAATTCACTCATAGTGATAAATAGCAACGGCAAACTTAATGCAAGGCTCACCCAAAAACGTCGCGTCATATCCCTTAGTTCAGACATATCTTCTTCAGCAACGGCGTTCATTGGCTCTAAGGCCATGCCGCATTTGGGGCAAGATCCGGGGCCGTTTTGTTGAATCTCTGGATGCATGGGGCAGGTGTAAATCACATCTTTTTTCGATGAAGATTGCGCTGTGATTTTATCGTCACTTTTATTACTGACAGATGCAGTGTTCTGCTGAGGCGTTAAATATTGGTGCGGGTTATCACGAAATTTTGCAACGCATTTTGTGCTACAAAAATAATAGCGAGTGCCTTCGTGTTCTACCGATTTTTCCGGATTAGGCTCTACGGTCATTCCACAGACGGGATCTTTGCTTTTGATTTCTGTTTTCATGTTCGCTGCATTCCTATTTGCATAATACTGATTCTCTTAGCCAGCTAAATCGTTTCAGCGGTAATACGATTTTTCGAATCGTCGAAATAAATACCGCAGGCTTGTGCAGCAAAGCGTTCGTCGCGCTGCGAATCGTCAGTGAATAGTTTTCGTACTCAACGTTTGATAATACGCTTGCAGTGGTTTCCATGTCGTTCGTTCGGTCAGCTATGACGAGTGTGTTGCAATCGCTTCGTTCACGGCTTAATACTTTTTGATGCAATCACCGTGAGCAGGTCGTCCCAGGATTTACTGAACGAAGCCGCTCCTTCTTGTTGCAACTGCGCTGCGAGCCTATCGATATTCACGCCAGCTTTCGCAAATTCCGACAACACAATTTCAGCATCACCACCATCAATCGGCATAACACCGAATAACTCACCACTCTGTGCAAACGCAAGTAACGTTTTCTCAGGGATGGTGTTGATGGTATTCGGTGCCGCGAGCGCCGAAATGTAATAGCTAGCAGAAATTTGCGGATCTTTAACGCCGGTGCTGGCCCACAACAGGCGTTGCGGTTGAGCGCCGGCGGCGCTTAATTTCCGCCAGCGCGGCGAATCCAGCAAATCGCAATACGCTTTGTAGGTGCGCTTGGCGATGGCGATACCGAGACGATTGCGCAATAACTGCGGAACCGCGTCGTTCACCGCAACGTCCCAGCGACTGATAAATAATGAGGCCACCGAGCCAACTTTCGGATCGAGCCTGGCGGCGATGCGTCGTTCAATACCGCGCAGATACGCTTCAGCAGCAGCGATGTATTGTTCGCGTGAAAACAATAACGTTACATTCACCGCCACGCCCGCAAAAATAGTTTCTTCGATGGCCAACAAGCCGGCAGGCGTACCCGGAATTTTTATAAAAAGATTCGGCCGTTGTGCACGTTTATGCAGATCCACCGCCGCCGCGATAGTACCGGCCGTATCATCGGCAAGCAGCGGCGATACTTCGAGCGATACCCAGCCATCTGCGCCATCGGTCGCGTCGTGAATCGGCCGCAACAAATCGGCGGCCTTGGTTAAGTCTTCTAACGCCAATATAAAAAACAACTCTTCGCCGGATACACCCGCTGCTGCTTTACGCTGAATTTCTTCGTCGTAAAAATTACCGCTTTTAATTGCTTTATCAAAAATCGTGGGATTCGACGTCAACCCCGTCACTGCGAGGTCATCAACGTAATGCTGCAGAGTACCGCTAGTGAGTAGTTCACGAGTGATATTGTCGAGCCACAAACTCTGACCTAATTTGTGTAATTGCTGAGTGGAATTATTCATAGTGTCTCCGATGCCACAGAACCTGTTTCGATTGCGCTGAGTCCGATGGAAAAATCGTAATTCACCAAATCACCGATGCATTCAATCGTCAAATCAGCAGATGGATAAGCGAGGGTCTGTTTGGGATCGTGCGCGTAATGACCCTGCCGCGGGAAAACTGTTGTTAGACGATCGCGCCAAAACGTTTTCATCGCCGTCAAAATGCGCAGCTTGTCGTCCACCATCACATAGCGCTTAGCGGGATAGCGCCGCGCGACAGCATCGAGCATCTGCTCTTTATGAATGTAAATCAGTACGCGTCCGTCAACTGCATCCCATAATCCTGAACGCTGAATTTTGCGCGGCTGAAACACCACATCGCCATCTGACAGAATTACGGTAGGACCGAATGTGTGCAAATATTTAATCACGGCCAACGCACCGGGATATAAGCGATCTGCAAATGGATAATCGAAAAGAAACGAAGACATCATGAGCAAACGCGAATCATCGAGGTGTTCGAGTCGATAACGTTGCAGTGCGCCCAAATAATCGGCGTAGCCAAGTTCGCTGCGCAATGTTTCAAAAACGCGCCAGTATTGATCGTGAGTTTCTCGGCCAAATTCGCGCAACAAAAAACCATTGAGATCCGCCACCACAGAATCGTTATCCAACAGCGTGTTATCAACGTCTAGTAAAAAAACAATTTCCCGTGATGGGTTCACATTGCTAACTGCACTCGCTCTGAATATTTTCAACGATAATCTTGGCAATGCGCATTAATGGTCACTGTCAACGCTTGCTGATCAGAGTAAACGTGGCGATTGGCATAGGTCTGTCTTTTACCGAACATACCTGCTCGGTGGTTGGCGTTATGCTTAATACTCAGGCGAGCTAGTTATCATCATATTAGTAATGGCGCCTGCAAAAAGCCTCAAGGAATTATTGAATGAGCGTCAACAACATCACGCATAATCCTGGTACCGTTGTTTCAGTGCGAGGCAGTGTTGTAGATAAACATTTCACTTTTCATTTGCCTGCTATTTTTTCTTTGCTGCATACAGATAATGCGCGGATAGCCATCCACGTTCTGACACATATGGTTCGTTTACCTTCCTGTCACACAACGCCTGTTACCGCTCGATGAGCACTGGTGCAGACAACTCGTTGAAAAATCATGGGCGATACAAAACTTAGCGGAACTTCTCGGTAATAAAACGCAATATCTTGCGTGCTCATTCGTGAGTATTTGTTTGTATCACTGTTTTGTGCAAGCGCTGAATCATTATCGAGCGAAAACGCAAGCAGACTGGCCGCCATGCAGCGAATAGATAACAACATTGAAGAATTATTAGCAACACTTAAGAAAAATCACCAGCGTTTGCGCCAGGCCAGCATCGATGCCGAAATGTTCGATGTGATTGTTGGTTCGCAAATTTCCTCTGTTTCAGATCTCAGGCGAATAACATGAATTTCGAAATTCCTTTCTCCCACTTTTTGCGTAACACCGCTACGTGGTTCCAGTCATCTACACTGGAGAATGAGAGACCGTTACGGGAAGAACTATTTAATGCTGACCAAATGGCCCAGCATGCCAAAGTTCTGGCAAGTACTCACGTACTGAGCCCGACCAGTACACAAGATCTTCTATTGAAACGACTGGATGCCAATGAACAGGTACTGATCTCGACCTGCAATCTGCTGACAGTTGCGGTGAAAGCCAAGGATCGCATCGCGCCGTCTGGTGAATGGTTGCTTGATAATTTTTATCTCATCGAAGAACAGATTCGCACGGCGCGCCTCCATTTGCCAAAAGGTTACAGTCGGGAACTGCCTCATCTGGCGCAGGGCAAATCTCATGATTTGCCGCGCGTCTATGACATTGCACTTAATACCATTTCCCATGGTGACGGCCGCGTGGATGCTGAAACTCTGGGATCTTTCGTAGCGGCATATCAAACTATTACGCCTCTCACGCTGGGGGAGTTGTGGGCCATTCCCATCATGCTGCGACTGACCCTGATTGAAAATCTGCGCCGCGTGAGCGCCCTCATCACCACCTCTCGCCAGCATCGCAATCTAGCGCAGGAGTGGTCAAATCAGATGCTGGAAATCGCGGAACGTGACCCTAAAAGCCTGATTCTGGTAGTTGCTGACATGGCACGTTCCGAACCGCCGATGACCAGCGCATTTGTAGCTGAACTGACACGGCAGTTGCAAGGTCATGGTCCTGCTTTGGCTCTGCCTCTCAGCTGGATCGAAAAGCGGCTGGCAGAATCCAGTCTCACTATCAATCAGCTGGTGCAAGCCGAAAACCAGCATCAAGCGGCAGATCAAATATCCATCAGCAACACCATTGGCAGTCTGCGTTGGCTGACCGCGATGGATTGGCGCGATTTTGTCGAAGCAAACAGTGGTGTTGAAAAAATATTGCAGCAAGACATCGACGGTGTTTACGGTGCAATGGATTTCGCAACTCGGGATCATTATCGTCGGGTGATCGACAGGCTAGCTAAACGCAGCAAACATTCTGAAATTGATATCGCACGCATTGCTATCCAACTAGCTCTACAAGCGACCAACCCTAATGATGGCACCCGCCGCAACCCCGCTACTCACGTCGGTTTTTATCTAATTGATCATGGGCTGCTGCAGCTGGAAACCGCTGTGATGGCACGGCGATCCTTATCTGCACGATTGCGCGCTATCACTTCTCGCTCACCACTGGTTTTGTATCTTGGTTCTATTCTGCTCCTCACTTCCCTGTTCGCCGCAATACTGCTGAGACTGGCCCAGCCTACCGATATCAGTCACTGGCCTAGCTTGTTTTTAGGCTGCCTGGCAGTACTGGCAGGCAGTCAACTGGCATTGGCACTCGTTAATTGGATCGCTACATTGCTGGTAGAACCACAGCGCTTGCCGCGCATGGATTATTCAAAAGGACTGCCTCCTTCAATACGAACATTAGTGGTGGTTCCCACTTTGTTAAGTAGCACACAAGACATCGAAGATCTGTTAGAGGCTATGGAAGTGCGGTTTTTGGGTAATCGCGACGAGTATCTGCATTTCGGGCTGCTAACTGATTTCCACGATGCCCCGAAACAAACGCAAATTAATGATGAGCATTTACTGCGACAGGCACGTTTAGGCATTGAGCATCTCAACGCAAAATATCCGACGCAATTGCCTCAGCGTGACGGTGATTGTTTCTACCTATTACATCGCCCTCGCTCCTGGAATGCTCAGGAAAAAATATGGATGGGTTACGAACGCAAACGCGGCAAGCTGGGAGATCTGAATGCGCTTTTGCGCGGCGAAAACTTGGATCGTTTCGAACTCATTGTTGGCAATATTACGGTTCTCTCACAAGTGAAATACGTCATTACTCTGGATACCGATACGCTATTGCCACGCGACTCAGCACGGCAGTTTGCCGCCACCATGTCACACCCGCTCAACCAGCCTCGTTATGATGAAAAAAAACAACGTGTCTGTGGTGGTTACGGCATTTTGCAACCCCGCATGGCTGCCAACTTGTCGAGGCAAACCCCTTCACGTTATGCGCAACTTTACGGTGAAGAGCCAGGTATTGATCCTTACACACGTTCTGTATCGGATGTGTATCAAGATCTGTTTGGTGAAGGTTCGTTTATCGGCAAGGGCATCTATGATGTCGATGTGTTCGAGCAGGTACTAAAGAATCGTCTGCCGGAGAACCGCATCCTCAGTCATGATTTATTGGAAGGATGCTTTGCTCGATCAGGACTACTGAGTGACGTGCATCTTTACGAGGAACACCCGACTCGCTATGACACTGACATGCGCAGACGCGAACGATGGATTCGTGGTGATTGGCAGATTGCCCATTGGATGTTGCCGCGGGCGCCAACAATCCTGAATCGCAGCGAAAGAAACCCGCTATCGATCCTGTCACGCTGGAAAATTTTTGACAATTTGCGTCGCAGCCTGGAACCCATGGCGCTATTGCTTCTATTACTAATAGGTTGGGGGGAAGCACCCAATCCCATTCTGTGGACCTTCGCTGTATTGTCGGTTTTACTACTACCGCCTTTACTAACCGGTTTGGTAGCGATCTGGCACAAACCTCGGGAAATGTTACTGCGGCACCATATTCGCGCGGTGCTGCGCAGTACTAGGCATGGTTTCCTCCAAGCCGGATTCCGTATAGTTTGTCTGCCCCACGAAGCCGTATTCAATCTTGCGGCGATTCTGCGCAGCGCTGGGCGCATGCTCTTCACCCATCACGGCCTGCTGGAATGGTTCACGACTTTTAATGGTCAACGCAGCCGCTGCGGAACTGGCCTGCTAGGCGTCTATTGCACCATGTGGGTAGCGCCAGTCATTGCGAGTGTCGCTGCGATTTGTCTAGCATTCATACAGCCAAACCCGCTCATTATAATCTTGCTGATGCTCTGGTTTGCCTCCCCCGGCATTGCCTGGTGGTTGAGCTTGCCAAAACCCGATCGTGAACCAACACTTAATTCAGATCAGACCAGATTTTTAAACCGACTTGCCCGCAAATCCTGGGCTTACTTCGAACACTTTTCCTGTATCGATGACAACTGGCTGATACCGGACAACTTTCAGGAATACCCAAATCCGGTGATTGCACATCGCACATCGCCCACCAACATCGGCTTATCCTTGTTAGCCAATGTATCCGCCTGCGATTTTGGTTTTATTCCCGCAGGCACGCTGCTGCAACGCACCGCGAATTGCTTTGATACATTAGATCAGTTGGAGCGACACAAAGGTCATTTCTACAACTGGTACGACACTCGTTCACTGCAACCATTAAAACCTCGCTATATTTCATCCGTGGACAGCGGCAACCTCGCCGGACATTTGTTGACCCTGCGCGTAGCACTGTTGGATGTGCCGGATCAAAAAATCCTTCACCCGAAGCTATTTGAGGGACTTATAACCACATTGGATGTTTTTACAGATGCCTTTGTAGACTTATCCATTAATACGACGTTGCTCGACGATACTAAAACAACAGCAATTCAGGCCACTATCCAGCAAATGCACGCTTTGTTGAATGCGGCCTGCATACAAGCCCCGGCGAATCTTATAAAAACTGTACAGCTACTAACACCATTGTCTCGCTGCGCAAATGAACTGTTCTCTCAGTTCCAGACAGAGCCTCACACTGACATTATTAATAGCGATGCCTATAGCTGGGTCGAAGATTTGCAACAGCAATGTCACGCAGCGATTATAGAAATACGTTCTCTTGCACCTTGGCTAAGCCTGCCAGTTGCCCCTACTAGCCTAATACAGTTTGTGAATAACACTGATATTCCAACCTTGCGTCAACTGGCAACACGTAGTGTTGAACAATTAGCCGCCATAGATACCCGTTTGCAAACAGCAATGTCAACTGACGAAAATCGTTGGTTAATAGCTCTGCGTGATCTGACTATTACGGGTGCCGAATACGCCAAGCAACGCATCATTCTCAGCGAACGGTTAGCACAACGGGCTTTCGGATTTGCCACGATGAAATATGAATTCCTTTATGACCGTACCCAGCATTTGCTCGCTATCGGCTACAACGTCGATACAAACCAGCGTGATACGAGCTTCTATGATCTATTGGCATCGGAAGCGCGTCTTTGTAGTTTTATCGCGATCGCACAAGGCCAGCTTCCGCAAGAAAACTGGTTTGCACTGAGCCGACTTCTAACCACCGCAGGCAGTAGAGAGCCCGTGCTAGTGTCTTGGAGCGGCTCGATGTTTGAATACCTCATGCCAATGCTGGTAATGCCCACTTATGCGGGCACCTTGTTGTACCAGACTTGTCGCGTTGCTGTGGCTCGGCAAATTGCCTACGGTCAACAACGTGGTGTGCCTTGGGGGGTGTCGGAATCCGGCTACAACACGGTCGACGCCAGCCTCAATTACCAGTACCACGCTTTCGGTGTGCCTGGTTTGGGACTCAAGCGAGGACTCGCAGAGGATTTGGTGATCGCACCTTATGCCTCGGTGCTAGCACTGATGGTAGCTCCGGAAGCTGCGTGTACAAATTTGCAAAGGTTAGCGGCAAGCGGGCTGGAAGGGCGCTATGGTATGTATGAAGCCATTGACTACACGCCATCGCGACTCATTCGTGGCAAGACCAGTGCAATAGTGCGTTCGTTTATGGCGCATCATCAGGGCATGAGCCTGCTGGCACTGGCTTTTCGCTTACTGGGCCAGCCCATGCAACGGCGTTTCGAATCCGACCCGCTGCTCCAATCCGCGCTCTTGCTACTGCAGGAACGGACACCCAAGATTTCAATATTTCAACCGCACATTGATGAACACGCTGAAGGCAGTGCCATGTTCGAGGAAGGGAAAACCTCTGCACATACGCCTATCGGCGCAGATACGCCCACGCCAGAAGTGCAGCTGTTGTCCAATGGGCGTTACCACGTCATGCTCACTAATGCCGGTGGTGGTTATAGTCGCTGGAAAGATCTGGCAGTAACCCGTTGGCGTGAGGACAGCACTTGCGACAACTGGGGCACGTTCATTTATCTGCGCGATATCGCCGACGGCGACATCTGGTCTGCCACGCATCAGCCCACGCTCAAACGAGCTCAGACTTACAGTGTCCTATTTTCTGAAGGACGCGCTGAGTACTGTCGCCGTGATCATGATATCGAAACCTATTCCGACATCGTGGTATCGCCGGAAGACGACATCGAACTGCGAAGAGTACGCATCACCAATCATTCCCATCGTTATCGCACACTCGACTTTACTACTTATGCTGAAGTGGTCATGGCTCTGCCTGCGGCAGATATGACGCAGCCGTCGTTCAGCAACTTGTTCGTACAAACAGAAATCCTGCCGGGTGGTCACGCAATACTGTGTACCCGACGACCCCGTTCTGTTGAAGAAAAAGCGCCGTGGATGTTTCATCTACTGGCCACCCATCGTAATGATAATGATAACAACGGGAGTATCGGCGTACTTTCCAGCACGACTGACCGCCTAGAGTTTATTGGCCGTGGCCGTACTTTGGTGTCACCCCTGGCCATGACCGAACTCGGCGAACTATCCGGCAGTGCAGGTTCTGTGCTTGATCCAATTGTCGCTATTCGCTGTCCGGTCACTTTGGAAGCGGATCAAATGGTCACCCTAGACATTGTGACCGGCATGGCTGACAGCCGAGAAGCATGTCTCGCTCTGGTTGCAAAATACCAGGATCGACATTTGGCAAACCGGGGACTGGGTCTGGCTTTGACCCACAGCGGTGTGACCTTACGACAGATTAATGCCAGCGAAGCCGATGCCAATCTTTATCGTCGCCTCGCTAGTTCTATACTGTATGCCAATGCTGGCTTGCGCGCGGACACCGCGGTGCTGATGCAGAATCGACGCGGTCAATCCAGCTTGTGGGGTTATGCCATTTCCGGCGACCTGCCCATCGTCTTATTGAAAATTGCCAATAGCGATCATATTGAAATAGCGCGGCAACTGATTCAATGCCATGCCTATTGGCGTTTGAAAGGTCTTGATGTGGATTTAGTGATCTGGAATCAAGATCACATGAGCTACCGGCAACATCTGCAAGATCAAATCATGGGACTCATTGCCACTGGCACAGAAGCCCATTCCATTGGCCGCCCTGGTGGAATCTTCGTGCACTACGCCGAACAGATTTCCAGTGAGGATCGAATCCTATTACAGGCAGTTGCCCGCATTATCATTTCCGATACCCGAGGTACTCTGTCGGAACAACTTAACCGGCGCCTGCTGGTTAAAAAATCCGTTGCACCACTGGCCATCACCCATAATTTCCCGCCTGCAACCCCAGCAACTTTGGAAAACTCCGGCGAGGAACTACAGCTAGATAACGGCCTGGGGGGATTCAGTAGCGATGGTCGCGAATACATCATCACGACCACATTGACCAACCAGACCCCCTTGCCTTGGGTGAATGTACTCGCCAACGATCAATTCGGTAGCGTAGTGACCGAAAGTGGTCTGGCCTACACCTGGAGTGAGAACGCCCATGAATTCAGGCTGACACCTTGGAGCGGAGGAGATTGCGTAGGCGCCTCTGGTGGCGAAGCGTTTTACCTTCGTGACGAGGACAGTGGTCATTTCTGGTCGCCTTCGCCCATGCCCTGCCAAGGTGCCACGCCCTATGTAACCCGTCACGGTTTTGGTTACAGCATTTTCGAACACTCTGAAGAGGGCATTCAATCCGAGCTTTGCGTGTACGTGGATTTGGAAGCAGCAGTCAAATTCTCAGTATTGAAGGTGCGCAACAATTCTGGTCGCATGCGACATTTGTCAGCTACCGGCTATGTGGAATGGATTTTGGGTGAATTGCGGCAGAAAACGGCCATGCATGTTGTTACTGAAATTGATCTCAGCGGCGCATTGTTCGCACGCAATGCGTACAACCCCGAGTTTGGAGGCCGAGTGGCATTCTTCGATGTAGACGACTTGGCTCGCACGCTGACCGGTGATCGCACTGAATTTATCGGCCGCAACGGCACCTTGCATCACCCCGATGCTATGACGCGGGCACAGTTGTCCGGCCGTGTTGGAGCAGCACTCGATCCTTGTGGCGCCATTCAGGTACCCTTCGAACTCGCCGACGGACAAGAACGGAAAATCATTTTTCGATTAGGCGCTGGGCATGATGTGGAATCGGCTCGCGTCCTGGCACAACAGCTGCGTCAACCAGGATCGGCTCACGCAGCACTGAGGAAAGTACAGCAGTTCTGGTCACACACTTTGGGTACCGTGCAAATTAACACGCCCGATGCGTCCTTGAACGTACTCGCCAATGGCTGGTTGGTTTATCAGACTTTAGCTTGTCGTCTCTGGGCTCGTAGTGGTTTCTATCAATCCGGGGGCGCTTTCGGATTCCGAGACCAGTTACAGGACGCAATGGCATTGCTACACACTCAACCGGATCTGCTGCGCCGACAGCTTCTAAAGTGTGCTGCGCGCCAATATCCACAGGGAGACGTACAGCACTGGTGGCATCCACCTGTCGGACGTGGCGTGCGTACCCGCTGCTCAGACGATTACCTGTGGCTGCCATTAGCCACTTGCCGCTATGTCCTAGGCACGGGTGACACCGACGTGTTGAACGAAATGATTCCGTTCATTGAAGGTCGCGCTTTAGAGGAAGCTGAGGAATCTTATTACGATCTGCCCACTACCAGTCATGAGAGTGTCAGCCTTTATCAACATTGTGTGGTGTCTATTCTGCATGGGCTGCGTTTCGGGGAAAAAGGCTTGCCATTAATGGGTTCTGGTGACTGGAACGATGGCATGAGTCAGGTCGGTATCAAAGGCGTGGGCGAGAGCGTATGGCTGGGATTTTTTCTGTACCAGGTATTGCAACGTTTTGCCGACATCGCCCATCTGCACGCCGATCCGGTGTTTGCCGAACGCTGTATTTCTGAAGCGGAAAAGCTGCGTGAAAATTTGGCACAACACGGCTGGGATGGAGCTTGGTATCTCCGAGCTTGGTTTGACGATGGCACGCCACTGGGTTCAGCAACGAATCCTGAATGCAGCATTGATTCTATTGCTCAAAGCTGGTCGGTGCTGTCCGGCGCAGGGGACAACGAACGCTCACGACAGGCAATGGATTCACTGGATCATCATCTGGTACGCAGAGACGACAAACTGATCAAGTTGCTAGCGCCGCCATTCGACAGTTCCGCGATGAACCCCGGATACATCAAAGGTTACGTTCCCGGTGTGCGTGAAAATGGTGGCCAATACACCCACGCCGCGATCTGGGCTGCTATGGCTTTTGCTGAGATGGGTGATAACCGCCGCGCTTGGGAGCTGATGGATCTGATCAATCCTCACAATCACAGCCGCAGTACACAGGAAGTATCGACTTACAAGGTTGAACCCTATGTTGTGGCTGCGGATATCTACGCGATTGCACCCCACATGGGTCGTGGAGGCTGGACTTGGTATACGGGTTCAGCGGGCTGGCTCTACCGCTTGATTTTGGAATCGCTATTGGGATTGACGCGAGAGGCAAATCAGCTGCGGCTCATCCCTCGCATGCCGGCAAATTGGACCACGTACTCGATCACATATCGTTTTGGCAGCACTCAATATCAAATCGTCGTGACCCAGATTTCTGCTGACACTGAGCTGAGTGGCACCGGTTTAACACTGGACGGTGTGGCGCTGGAATCAGCATACATCCCACTGGTGGATGACCAGCAGATTCATCATGTAGAACTTACCCTGTCGCAAACATCATCTGCCTGAGTTCAGATAAGCAGAATACAAGCAGGTGATTGCCGTCAGTATGTTGCTGGGATTATTTTACTGTTTTCACTACCAGTGGATTGCACCACTTTCCATGCCCTGCAATCAGAGTGTCTGCCTGCTTTGGCCCCCAACTACCTGATTTGTAGCGATGAAGGGCGGGAAGGTTTTTTAAAACAGGATCGACCACAGTCCAGGCCGCTTCCACCGCATCTTCTCGCGTAAAGAGAGCGCCATCACCTGCCATTGCATCACTCAACAAACGCTCATATGCGCTTTGTTGTTCCATCTGCTCATCCAGTAAATAAAGTTCACGCTGATCACCGACAAAATCCTTACCCGCACGTTTAACGCGCGCCGCTAGAGCAACAGCAGAATTAGGAGAGATTCGAAAACGCAAATAATTCGCTCGCGTGCCCGGCGAGGATGAGTCATCGAATAATTTCTGTGGGGGTGGTTTTAATTCCACCAACACTTCTGCGACGGACTCCGCCAGACATTTACCGGAACGCAGATACCATGGCACTCCTTCCCAGCGCCATGAATCAATAAATAAACGCAGCGCGCAAAATGTTTCAACATCCGATTTTTTTGCCACGCCTTTTTCTTTGCGATAACCAGCATATTGGCCTCGCACCATATCCTCTGATTTGAGTGGACGCATCGCCTGAAACACTTTGACTTTCTCACCCTGCACTGCATCGAAGCCTTGATAAGCGGGTGGCTCCATCGCCAACAATGCCACTATTTGAAACAAATGATTCTGAATGACATCACGCAAACAACCGGCACTCTCGTAGTATGCGCCGCGATCTTTCACGCCAAAATTTTCTGCCAAAGTAATCTGCACACTGGCAATACAGTTACGATTCCAGATCGGCTCGAGAAATGAATTGGCAAAACGGAAATAAAGGATATTCATGATCGCTTCTTTTCCAAGATAGTGATCAATACGGAAGATAGAATCTTCCGGAAACATGGAGCGCGCGACGTCATTCAAATGTTTCGCAGAAGCCAGATCACGCCCGAAGGGTTTTTCCACAATTACTCGCGCCTTGTCAACTAGATCGTTAGCGCCGAGTCCCTTGATCACCGTAGCAAATAATTCCGGTGGGATAGCAAGGTAATGTGCTGGATGCTTTACATCGCCGAGCACTTGTCTCAATGTTTTGAAGGTAGCGAGATTATTATAATCACCAGAAACATAATGAAGCGAAGCAAGCAGATGACGCAAAGCCTGTTTATCATCAACAGTAGTCGATTGATGAATACCTTCTTCGACGCGTTTGCGCAGTTCTGCCAAACTGATATCTGAAACGGCGACGCCAACGACAGGAACATTGAGAACACCGCGTTTCGCCATTGCATATAATGCAGGAAATATTTTTTTGTGCGCAAGATCACCCGTTACACCGAAAATCACCAGCGCATCTGCGGCAGTTGTACGTTTATGAATCTTGTCGATTTTAACTTTCCTTGTTTTTTTCATGATGACCGCCAAACTGTTTTCTCATTGCGGATAAAACCTTGTCTGCATAATCGGCATTGCCCCGTGATGCAAAACGCGCAAACAGTGCCGCACTGATCACCGGTGCTGGCACACCCTCATCAATCGCTGCTAATACCGTCCAACGTCCTTCACCGGAATCCGAAACTTGTCCAGAAAACTCACGGAGCTCAGCATCTTCTTGCAACGCCGTTGCTGTTAAATCCAGCAGCCAGGATGCTACAACGCTGCCACGTCGCCACACCTCAGTGATCTTTGGCAGGTCAAGCTCATAAAGGTAATGGTCGGGATTACGCATCGGTGTTGTTTCAGCATTGTGCTCCTGCGCATGTTTACCCACATTCGCATGACGCAGAATGTTCAAACCTTCGGCATAGGCTGCCATCAAGCCATACTCAATTCCGTTGTGAACCATCTTGACGAAATGACCTGCACCGGCTGGACCGCAATGCAAATACCCCTGTTCGGCAGGATCCGGATCACCTTGTTTACCAGGAGTACGTGACGCTGCTTCTACGCCTGGTGCGATGCTGCGAAAAATAGGTTCGAGATGTTTAACAATCGACGGTTCTCCACCTATCATCAAACAGTAACCCCGTTCTTCTCCAAACACACCACCACTGGTGCCGCAATCAATGTAATGAATGCCTTTTGATTTAAGTGCCTCTGCTCGCAATAAATCATCGTGATAATAACTGTTGCCACCGTCGATAATAATGTCGCCTGCATCCATCTTTGCCGAAAGTTCTTCGATTGCTTTATCCGTTACCGCTGCAGGGAGCATCGCCCATACCACGCGCGGTTTACTCAGTTTCTTCAGTAAGTCGTCAATAGAAGTCGCTGCTTGAATATCGGCGCTCACTATCGCTTGTACAGCGGCAGGGCTTACATCATAAACAACACAGGAATGACCTGCTTTCGCCAAGCGCCTTACCAGGCCAGCGCCCATACGACCTAAACCCAGCATAGCTAATTGCATTTTTGTCCCTCTCCACATAGGTCTTCAGTAAAAATGGCAGACTCGACTAATATATCGACTCCCGCTGCCGGCCTAATCGCTCGCGCCGGAATATTCTTGCCAGCGCGCCATGCAAGCACCGCTTGACGTTTGGATTCTCCGCTCACCAAAAAGACGACTTTCCGTGCGCGATTTAATCGCGCCGCACTTAAAGATACTCTCTGCGGCGGCGGCTTGGGAGCATCCAAAATTGCCAGGGTATCTTGTGAATCAGAAGCTATGCCCCACTCATGACCAGGAAACAAACTAGCCGTGTGGCCATCTTCACCCAGTCCAAGCAACACCAGATCAAAGTCACCCACCGTTTTTAAGGTTTGTGCATAAAGCCATGTCGCTTCCATTGCACCCAACTCGGTCGGCATCACATGACATTGCGATGCAGGAATGGACACGTGATTGAGCCACACTTCTGCAGCCATGCACGAATTCCGAGATGGATCCGTTAAAGGCAAGCAACGTTCATCTCCAAAATAAATATGCCACGCCGACCAATTGGTTTGAGCGGTATTCAATTCACGATAAATATTACGCGGCGTGTTGCCGCCAGCAAGCACCAGATGAAATTGCCCGCGTTCATGAATCGCCTGCTCAGCACAAGCAAGAATGATTTCAACGGCGGCTTGTTGTAAGACTGATACGTTGGCAACTGCTCGCCAGCGGTATTTGACTGATGAGTTAAGGTTGGTCATGCCGCAGTTTACTCCGTTAATACTGCGGCTGCAGAAGAAGATAATTGGACTTCTCTCATACCTGGGTGAAAAACTTTTAGTTGATTTTAAATCTAGCTGGAGAGGCACAAATGAGCAGAAAATATATCGCAGAATTTCGTGAAGAAGCAGTGTAGCGCGAGTTATTGAATGGCGTGGTAAGACTCAAGCGATTCGAGCGCTTCTTTTTCAACAAAATTATCTGCGGGAAAATCTACGTTTTATAGCTCAGGCGATGGAACAGGTAAGAGCTCGCTTAGTGCAATGATTTTTGATTCTTTAAGGCTTTCGACAAGCTATGTTTTAACAATTGAGCATCGAGTAACGTTCAGTTCTTATTTCTCGATTAGAAATTTAACTATTCATATGTTCTGACATGTTTTTAAGTAATGCCATGTCGTTTTATGCGCGTTAATAAAATGAAATTTGACATGTTTAAAACAAATCTACCGGATCCACGTCTAGCGACCACCGCACAGATTTTGCAGCGGGCAGCTGGCTTAATTGTTCGGGCAAGTTTTTTAAAACACGTTGTAGATGATTGCGTTGTTGCGCTTGCAGGAGCAGTTGCGCGCGATAACGGCCCGCGCGTTTTTCCATCGGTGCAGGTGCGGGTCCCCAGAGTGTTAATGCGTTATCGGGCAGCGCGCGCAAGTGTTGTAAAGCTTGTTGTAAAAATTCATTGGCTTTATGTGCCTGTGTAGCTTCCGCGCGCAGCAGTGCGACATGTGTGGTGGGTGGCCAGCTCGCCGCTTGACGTTCTTGCAATGCAGCTTGTGCGAAAGCGGAATAACCTTGTTGAATTAATGTGATCAATAAAGGATGTTGTGGTAAACGTGTTTCGATTAATACTTCGCCCGCGTGTTCTGCGCGACCGGCGCGACCAGCGACTTGCGTAATTAATTGTGCTGCGTGTTCGGGGCCACGAAAATCGGCGCTTAATAAACTTTGATCGATGCCTAAAATGCCCACGAGTGTCACGTTCGGAAAATGATGACCTTTGGCTAACATTTGGGTGCCGACTAAAATATGCGCGGTGTTTTGATTGGCTTTGTTTAATTGCGCTTCGAGTGCGCCTTTGCGGCGCACGCTGTCACGATCAATGCGAATAATCGGAAAATCTGCAAAGCGTTCAGCGAGTTGTTGTTCTAAACGTTCGGTGCCAGTGCCGACAGGAATAATTTCCGCCGTACATTTTGGACATTGTTTAGGCACTGCGCGTTCGCTGCCGCAATGATGACAATGCAAGCGTTGCTGTTGTTGATGCAAAGTCATGTGCGCATCACAGCGTAAGCAATCACTTTTCCAATCGCAAGCAGTACACATCATCACGGGCGCAAAACCACGACGATTTAAAAACAACAAAGCCTGACGACCTTGTTGTAAATGCGTTTGAATGGCGATTTGTAATGCAGGACTTAAGGCTTGATGACTGCGTTGCGCGCGTGTGTCGATCACCGTGATTAAGGGCGTTTGCGCATTACCCGCACGTTCGGTGAGATGCAAACTGTGATAACGATCGCGTTGCACATTGTGTAAAGATTCTAATGACGGCGTGGCGGAACCTAAGACGATGGGAATGTTGAGTTTGTGCGCGCGCAATACGGCAAGATCGCGGCCGTGATAACGAAAGCCGTCTTGTTGTTTGAGTGATGCGTCGTGTTCTTCATCAACAATAATTAATCCCGGATTGGCTAATGGCGTAAACACGGCAGAGCGGGTACCGATGATGATATCGAGTACACCGTCGCGTGCGGCTAACCATGTGTTTAAGCGTTGTTGATCATTTAAACCAGAATGTAAAACACCTATGTTGGCGTGAAAGCGTTGCGTAAAACGTGCGAGTAATTGGGGTGTTAAACCAATTTCAGGTACTAACACCAGGGTTTGTTTTTTTTGCGCCAGCATCTGTTCAATCACCCGCAAATAAACTTCGGTTTTGCCGCTGCCGGTTACGCCATCGAGTAAATAAACGCCGCTGTCGTTGCTTAATATGCGCTCGACCGCGGCTTGTTGCTCACTATTGAGCGTGGGCATGTCAGCTTCGACATGGCGTTGCGGATTTTCGATGGTATTGAGATGCGCGAGCTGTTCTTCAAGCACGCAGTGTTTTAGCTGCAATTCACGCATGGCATCGCGCCATTGGCTAAATGCTAAATCTAAATCTTCAGCACGTTGCCCTTCGGGATGTTGTTGCAAATAACGCCAGACGGCCGCTTGTTTCGGTGCGCGTGCCAATATGTTTGTCATTGCGCTGACCTCGCCTACGCTGCGCCACACCGTTTGAGTGCTGGCAATAGCGGCTTTGCCTTGCCGTAGTAATACGGGCAATACGCTGTTCATGACTTCGCCGATGGGTGCGGCGTAATAATCCGCTGCCCATTGTGCTAACCAAAAAATATCGTCGGCCAATAGCGCGTGTTGATCGCAGACGCTCTCAATTATTTTGAGTTTTGAGCGCGGCACATCGCTGGTGGTTTTGTGTGCGATGACCACACCAATCACCTGTTGGCGACCAAAAGAGATGCTCACGCGGCTGCCTAGCGGCGGCAGTGCAAATGCCGGATTGGCTAAATAATCAAAGCCGCGATACAAAGGCGCGGGCACCGCGATATGTAAAATAACGGGGGAGGTAACAGGATGCGGAGTGGAGTGCGTGTTCATACGGCGCGTACTGTAACAATTTATGCGTTAAACAGCGCTGCGTTGCACAAGCCAGCATCGACAAAAATTAGCGTAGTTAGATTCGTAAGTTTAAGTGAACTCTAGTGCACATACGCTAACTGCTTGTCCCATAAGGAGAAGCAGGGTTATCCACAAATACTGTGGATAACTTTGTGGATAGCCTGCTATTTCAGACCCGCAGGTGGCCGTCTTATTACTGTTTTATTAAACTGGTCGCTTATTGACCACGCAAATTAATATAATAAAAATCAATAACTTAGCCGTTTATGCTGGAATCATGAAGAAAGCGACAGCTTTTTGACAATCAAAATAGAGGCTTTTTGATTTTTTTTGTCGGGAATGTGTATAAAACCTAAAGAAAGTGCTTTTTACCTATTGACCTAGTAGTTTTTGCCATGTTGGCCGGGTGATATTCACTCGCATTACCTTAATATAGGTCGGCGATTTTGGTTTGCAGCCAGTTCTGGGTTTGTAGCTAGTTTTGGAATGTCCTATCGCTTTAGTAGCGCCCACAGCAACAAACTTGTTATATGATCCAAGCGTTCAACGAACCTTAGATGTTCATTATTTATAAACAATGAGTTAGGAGCCGGATGTTATGGATGGAAAGCAAATCGCGATTGGTTTGGCGGTGTTGGCAGTTGTAATTGTCTATCGTGCCTTGCAATTTGTGCCGCAGGGCAAGCAATACACAGTGGAATATTTCGGCCGTTATGTACGCACGCTGAAGCCGGGTTTAGGCGTGATCATCCCCTTTATGGAAAGTATCGGCGCCCGCATTGATATGCGTGAACGCGTGTTGGACGTGCCGTCGCAAGAAATCATTACTAAAGATAACGCCATGGTGCGCGTCGATGGCGTGGTTTTTTTCCAAGCGTTAGACGCAGCAAAAGCCGCTTATGAAGTAGATGGCCTAGAAAGCGCTATTTTGAATTTGATTATGACCAATATCCGGACTGTCATGGGCTCGATGGATTTGGACGAATTATTGTCGCGGCGCGATGAAATTAACGGCCGTTTATTACTCGTGATCGATGATGCCACCACGCCGTGGGGTGTGAAGGTTACGCGTATTGAAATTAAAGACATCACGCCGCCGCGTGATTTGATTGAAGCCATGGGTCGGCAAATGAAAGCCGAGCGCGAAAAACGCGCGTCGATTTTAGAAGCCGAAGGCCAACGCCAATCGGATATTTTGCGGGCGGAAGGCGAAAAACAAGCTGCGATTTTAGAAGCAGAAGGTCGACGTGAAGCAGCGTTTCGAGATGCTGAAGGTCGTGAACGCCAAGCTGAAGCAGAAGCGCGTGCTACGCAAGTGGTGTCTGAAGCGATTAGCAAAGGCGATGTTAATGCGATCAACTATTTTGTGGCCCAGCAATATATTAAAGCGTTGCGTGATATCGCGACCTCGCCTAATCAGAAATTATTATTTATGCCGCTAGAAGCAGGCAGTGTGATTGGTGCCATTGGTGGTATTGCCGAATTAGCAAAACAAGCCATGCAAAAACAAGGTGAATAATCATGGATAGTTTTAGCGCAGGGGTTGATCAATTAAATTTTTGGCACTGGTGGGTATTAGCCGTGCTGTTATTAATTGTGGAATTGTTAGCGCCGGCCGCGTTTTTTATTTGGCTGGGCGCGGCTGCAGTAGTGGTTGGTTTAATGAGTTGGGTGATTCCCGGCATACTGTGGCCGATTCAACTAGTCTTGTTTGCTTTGTTGTCAGTGGCATCCGTGTATGGTGGTCGCAAATATTTGCGATTGCAGCGTGGCCCAGTAGCAGACACGGTGTTAAACGAACGCGCTAATCAATATATTGGTAAGACGTATGTTTTGCAGGACGCGATTACCAATGGTACTGGCCGCATTAAAGTAGCGGATTCTTTCTGGCGGGTCGAAGGCCCAGATTTGCCAGTAGGCGCACGCGTAAAAGTGCTTAGTGTAGAAGGCTCTAGTTTTATTGTAGTGGCCGCTGAATAAAGCGCAGTCATAAGCCCGTCATATTTTTGCGCAACACTACAAAAGACTTAACTAAATACGTAGCACTTATCAAACATTGTGTTTTTTTCACAGTTGCGATAAAACATAGAGTAAGTAGTGCATAAAAAATAATTGGTGTATCTATGTCCAACCTGAATCAACAGGTATTACGCACAGATGCTTCGGGAATGCCGCTGGAATGGATTGACTATCAACAAGCGGTCAAACTGTATTGTGCTGATGAAGTTGCGTATACCTGCGGCGCTTTGTTGTACCACATTCGCGGCGGCATCAATGCGCGTACGCAATTGCGCAGCACGGTCATGGTGCATTCCATTATCGCCACTTACGGCAATCATAAAATCTTGCATGAAGACTACACTCCGCCTTTAAGCAATCAAACCTTATTCAAACGCGATGCTTATATTTGTTTATATTGCGGCCATCGTTTTATCAGTTCGGATTTATCGCGTGATCATGTCCGGCCCATCAGTCAAGGTGGTAAAGATGTGTGGAATAATTTAGTCACTGCCTGTAAGCGTTGCAATAATCACAAAGCTGGACGCACACCAGAGCAAGCGCACATGGAATTATTAGCGGTACCGTTTACGCCTACGCATGCGGAATATATTTATCTTAAAGCGCGCCGCGTATTAGCGGATCAAATGGAATTTCTTAAAGCGCATTTCCCCCGCCGCAGTCCTTTACGGGAACGTCTGTTGCGTCAATAAATTTTCTGTTTTTATCTATTTAAGAATTCCGGGTCGTTAGCAAGGTGCGTCGATGGCCGCAAAATGCTAGAGTATTTTGCACCCAGGAATTTGTCATGAACTTATACAAAAATGAAACAAGCTATCGTCACGATCAAGCGCCGCGCATTGGCGTATTGATCACCAATCTTGGTACACCTGCTGCGCCCACGGCAAAAGCAGTGCGTCCTTATTTGCGGGAATTTTTATCGGACACGCGCGTTGTCGAAATTCCTCGCTTGATTTGGTGGTTTATTTTAAATGGCGTGGTGTTGTTAACCCGCCCGCCTCGTTCCGCGCACGCGTATGCAAAAATCTGGACTGAGCAAGGTTCACCTTTGTTAGTTAATACGCAAAAACAAGCCGCTGCGATTGCTGAGCAATTGGGTGAATCGTATGTGGTTGCTTATGCGATGCGTTATGGCCAACCTTCTATTGCCGCAGGTTTGCAACAACTTAAAATGGCGAACGCGCGACATATCATTGTTTTACCTTTGTATCCGCAATACGCCGCGAGTAGTACGGGTTCCACCTTCGATGCCGTTGCAAAAGAATTAACGCAGTGGCGGTGGGTGCCGGAATTACGTTTTGTAGGGAGTTATCACGACCATGAAAATTACATCAACGTATTAGCGGCATCCGTTAAACAACATTGGCAACAACATGGTCGCGCTGAAAAACTCGTGATGTCCTTTCATGGTTTGCCGAAAGCGCATTTGTTACAAGGTGATCCGTATTTTTGTCAGTGTCATAAAACCGGACGCTTATTAGCCGAACGTTTGCAATTAAGCAGTGAGCAATATCAAATTACTTTTCAATCGCGTTTTGGTGCACAGGAATGGTTGCAGCCTTATACCGATGTAACGTTGAAACAATTGCCGACACAAGGTGTAAAAAACATTGATGTTATTTGTCCGGGTTTTTCGAGTGATTGTTTGGAAACGCTAGAAGAAATCATGATTCAAAATCAAGAATTATTCAAAGCCGCTGGCGGTGAACAATTTAAATATATTCCCGCGTTAAACGCTGAACCTGCTCACATCGAGATGTTAACGCAGCTTATAAAACAGCAAACGCAAGGTTGGCAATTGTCACAAGAAGGTTCTATCAATATTAAAGTACGCGCACAACAACAAGGCGCACAACAATAATGCGTCTTGGTTTAGTGGTCGTGGGTGATGAAATTTTAAGCGGCCAACGTCAGGACAAACATATTCCGTATGTGATTGAGACATTAAATGCGCGTGGTTTAAGTTTAGATTGGGTGCGTATCGTCGGCGATGACCCCGCGTTATTGCGTGAAACTTTTCAACAAACATTATTAGCGACAGAAAAAAATAATGACATCGTGTTTAGTGTTGGCGGCATTGGTGCAACGCCGGATGATATGACGCGTCAAGCATTAGCAGCTGCAGCGCAAGTACCGATCGTGGCGCATGCAGAAGGCATCGCTATTTTGACTTCAGTCGTGGGTGAGTTAAGCGCTGTGCAACAACGCTTAGTTGAATTTCCCGCAGGCGCGTCGTTAATTCCAAATCCGATTAATCGTGTGCCGGGTTTTAGTTTTCGTCGTCATTATTGTATGCCCGGATTTCCGACGATGGCGTGGCCTATGTTGGAGTGGGTTTTAGATCAATTAAATTTACCAATTGCTGCAGCGACACTGCGCATCGCTTATAAAGTGCAACGCACGCCAGAAAGTCGGCTGACACCTATCATGGAAACGGTGTTGGCCGCGTATCCGCAGGTAAAATTGTATAGCTTGCCGGAAAGTGATTTGCAAAAACGCGAAATTGAATTAGGTGTAAAAGGCGCGGCGAACGTTGCGCAAACGGCTGCTGATGCTTTAGAGACTTTGCTACGTGCAGCCGATATTCAGTTTCAGCGTTTGTAATCTAGTCTTAATGACTAAATGCGCTTTCTTCTTTAGAAAAAATCGTGTTAATTACAATATTTGTGACAGAATGCAGACTTGCGTAGATAAGCGCTTTGTATTTCACATACTTCGATTAAGATAGTTGTCTATAAATTATTATTAGATATAAAAATAAGGATGTTCTGTTATGGCTCGCATACTAGTAGTTGATGACGCTCCCACTCAAGTGGCCGATATGATTAAAGCGCTTGAAGAGCAAGGGCACCAAGTCATTCTCGCCATGAATGGTGAAGAAGGTGTGCAGCAAGCTAAAGCTGAACTGCCGGATTTAATTTTTATGGATATCGTGATGCCGGGTTTAAATGGTTTTCAAGCTACTCGCCAAATTACCCATCTTGATGAAACTCGCCACATCCCAGTGGTGCTGATTTCTAGTAAAGATCAAGAAACTGATAAGCTCTGGGGCGAGCGCCAAGGTGCAAAAGGTTATTTTGTGAAGCCCGTTAATAAAAAAATCTTGATGGAAATCCTGCAAGAATTTTTAGGTTAAACGTATTGTTTGTTTAAACAGCAACCGGCGCTTTAATATGTGCGTGGCACTGATAATCTTTTAATTCAAAATCTTCAAAGCGGAATGCGAATAAATCTTTCACGTCTGGATTTAATTGCATCGTCGGTAAGGTGTAAGGCGTACGGCTTAATTGCAAATCCGCTTGTTCAAGATGATTCAAATATAAATGCGCATCGCCAAGCGTGTGCACAAATTCCCCGAGTTTTAAATCGCAAGCTTGCGCCATCATCATCATCAACACCGCATAAGATGAGATATTAAACGGCACCCCTAAAAAAATATCCGCGCTGCGTTGATAGAGCTGACACGACAACTTACCTTCTGCCACATAAAATTGAAAAAAAGCATGACAAGGCGCTAGCGCCATTTTATCTAAATCTGCGACATTCCACGCGCTGACTAACATACGTCGTGAATCAGGATTGGTTTTTAGCTGCTGAATAACGCGACTGATTTGATCAATATGTTGGCCGTCAGGTGTTGGCCAATTGCGCCATTGATAACCGTAAACCGGGCCTAGTTCACCCTCTGCATCGGCCCACTCATTCCAAATCGTCACGCCATTTTCTTTTAAATAGTGGACATTGGTTTCGCCTTTTAAAAACCACAACAGCTCGTGCACGATTGAGCGTAAATGTAATTTCTTGGTGGTCACCATCGGAAAACCAGCATTTAAATCAAAACGCATTTGATAACCAAATACTGACAATGTGCCGGTGCCGGTACGGTCTTGTTTACGCACGCCATGCTCGCGTACGTGACGCATTAATTGCAAATATTGCTGCATTTATTTATTTCCTTTCGAGCCGAGCGGCTAAGGTGTTTTGCGTGTAGGCCCATACCAGCAGTGAACCACCCGCGATAATCATCGGTAAACTGAGCAAATGCCCCATCGTCATCCAGTCGAAGGCGATAAAACCGATTTGTTGATCCGGCTCACGAACGAATTCGATCAGAAAACGAAACACGCCATAACCCAGTAAAAATAAACCGGTCACCGCCAGGCGCGGTTTGGGCTCACGACTGAACCACCACAACACTAGAAATAAGACGAGACCTTCAAGGAAACTTTCGTACAGCATCGAAGGATGACGAGCTTGATTATCTACCCAAGGAAACACCATGCCCCACGAGGCGTTGGTGGGGCGTCCCCATAATTCGCCATTAATGAAATTGCCGATACGGCCAAAAAATAAGCCCAAAGGCCCTAACGGCGTTACAAAATCCAGTAAAGCGGTAAAACGTAATTGGTGGTGACGGGCGAATAAAACCATCGCCGTGACGATGCCAATTAAGCCGCCATGAAATGACATGCCTTTGAACTCTAAGCTCCAATGCCCCGACACAGTCTGAGTTAAGCCTAAAATGAGCAGCGGGTTATGCAGGAAATTCTGGAAGTCATAAAACAACACATAGCCAAAACGGCCACCCAACATCACGCCCAAAGCGCCATAAAATACCAAATCGCCCATCGCATCAGGGCTCATAAATTGAGTTTTTTTAGCCCGATAACGGCCAAGCCAATAAAAGCTCAAAAAACCCAACAAATACATCAGGCCATACCAATGAATGGCGAGCGCCAACGGGCCTATAGTGGGCAAATGTAAGGCGACAGGATCGAACCCGGGGTGTATAAGCATGACGGATTACTCAAAAAGGCAGTATTAAGTTTGAGAATAAGCGGCCGGCATTCTATCATCTGCCCCCAGCTTGTGCCGCTAGACCGCACTGTTTCTAAATGTTTAAGCCTCATCGATCGTTATTAATGTAGGAGTTTTGGGTAAATATGGTCCGCTTATTAGCAATTACTTTTTTTATCAGCTTATTGTCAGTGAATGCACAGGCCGCTGAAGCAGCGTTTGATATCAATCAAATGGTGCGCTTGCATACTTTGGGCAAATCCAAAGAAGTGTATCAATACGGTCGGCAATACCTAGGTACTAAAGAAGGCGATCCTTCATTCGATTATTACTACGGCATGGCCGCGATTGATATAGGTAAAGCTAGCGAAGGTGTTTTTGCGCTAGAGCGTGTGCTGATCTATAAACCCGATTTTCATGCAGCGCGTTTAGAAGTGGCGCGTGGTTATTTTTTATTGGAAGAGTTTGAACGCGCTAGACAAGAGTTCGACACTATTCTTAAACAAAATCCGCCTCAATCGGTTCGCATTACGGTGAATCGTTATTTAGAAGCGATTCAACAACAAGCCGGTCGTTATCAAACCACGCAACACGGCGGCATTGGTTTGGCTTATGGTTTAGATAGTAATGTGAACAGTGCGCCCAGCTCGATTAGCGTTGCCGATTTTTTTGGCACCGGTGGTGATACGGCTGTGCAATCAAGTGTACAAGCGAGTTTAGATGAAGACTATGCTTTACAAGATGATCAATATACTAAGATCAATGGTTTTTATGACATCGATGTTCCGTTAACCGCGCGCTGGAAAGTAGCCGCGGGTGCGCGAGTTGATATGCGTCAATACGCCGACTTAGATATTTATGACAGTTTGACGTTAGAGGTGTTGGGTAAAGTTAAATATTTATTAGGCAAACAACGTTATGGTTTGGGTGTTCAATATCAAACGTTTGATTTAGATGGCAATGCTTATCGTGACTCAACCGGCTTGAATGCAGAATGGCGTTACGAATTAAAAACCACCACCTTTGTTGGCGCGAATTTACAATATTCAATGTTGGATTATCCCGATCAAGCAGTGAGAAATAGCAATATCACTACTATCGGCGCTGACATCACGCATTCTATTCGTTTGTGGGTGCCGCAAATGTTATTTGCGTCGGTGTATACCGGTAGCGAAGCCCCCAAGAGCAGCAGTGACAATGATGAGGATGGCATAACTGATACATCGTCTACTGTAGATCGTGATTTCTGGGGTATGAGTGTTGGTAGCCAATTAAACTTAAGTTCGCGTTGGGCTTTAACCGTAGCGTATAGCCGTCAAAATAGCGAATACGCAAATTATTTATGCGTGAACGGTTTAGCTGCAACCGGTGGTTGCTCTGACCCATCAGTAAGTACCACCACTCGCGATGACACCTATCAACGTTTTGCGACCGATGTTGCATGGCGCATGGATAAACATTGGTTGTTTAATGGCAGTTATTCACTTACCGACAATACTTCGAATAGTGCATTAAGTGATTACGATCGTGATGAGCTGGTGCTTTCAGCTTCTTATCAATTTAACTAAAAGAGCAATATCAACAAAAAGGCAATAATGATGAACACACGTAACATGTATACAGCAAGTTTCTTGCTGGTGTTAACGTTGTGCACGGATGCATGGGCAGTAACACAATGGACAGTTAAATCCGGCGATACTTTGTATAGCATTTTAAAACAAGCGCAGCCTCAGGCGGCCATTACACAAGACAAATTGCGAGAAATTGTTAAACAAAATCCACAAGCATTTGAAAACGGTAATCCTGCAAAACCAATAGTAGGCGCAACACTGAATTTAGATGCAAAAGTAGCGGTAACTGCGGCAAATCCAACCGCTACTAATAACGGCAAAGCAGTAGGCCGCGTGGTAGTGACAGCAGGTAATGCTGCTGTTAATGGTGCTAATGGTCGCCGTGTGTTGCAACGTAATACGCTGATATACGAAGGCGATACCGTTTCCACGCAAGCCTCATCCCACACCCAAATTCGGTTTGTAGATGGCGCTTTAGTTGCGCTAAGACCTAGCACCGAATTTCAAGTTAAAAAATACAGTTATAGTGGTCAAGAAGACGGTTCCGAAAGCAGTTTTTTTGAATTAGCCAAAGGTGGTTTTCGTACCATCACCGGCGCGATTGGCCATGTAAATAAAAATAATTATCGAGTAACCACACCGGTTGCAACCATTGGTATTCGCGGCACCCATTACGGTGTGACCTTGTGTCAGGACGACAACTGCAAAAAAGCAAATTTAAGCAATGGATTATACGGCGGTGTCGTTGATGGTGAAATCGTCGTTGAAAATGAAACCGGCAATCACACGTTTAGCAATGATGAATATTTTACAGTAGCCGGACTTGATCAAAGACCCGCGAGTTTGTTAAGCCCGCCACCCGTGGTGTTTGATGGTGATGAACTACAGCCAGAAAACGAAGAACTAAAAAACAAAAAGAAAGATGAAGCTGTAGACAAAGAAAAGAATAAAGAAAATTCAGTAGACGAAAAAGAACAGAAAGAAAAAGAATACGCCTCGGAAGGTAAAGGCGAATCGGAAATTCTTGTTAAAGCACAACAAGCTGAACGCCCCACCATTAAATCGAGCATAGAAGTAGGTTCAGAAACGACAGAACAAGGTGAGATCAGGGACGGCACGCGCACAGCACCAGAAGGTGCGTTGGGTAGTTTTAGTTATATTCAGTTATCGCTTTCTAAAAAGGGTGTAGTTGATTCTGATGGCCATGTTGAAAACGTTGATGGCAATACCAAATATCAATCGGTCAAAGTGATTGATATTGATGGTTTGGTAGTGCCGGTTGCTATGAGCGAGTATTTTGTAGACGGAAAAGACAACAAAGTACAACGCAAGGCTGCAATTGGGAAGGCTAAATTAGCTGATTTAGGTGGTCGCAAAGAATATGGCGTAACCTGGGGGCGTTGGTCAGGCAATTATTTTATAACTGAAAATGACGTTGAAATAGCGCATGGTCCTAATTTACATTTTATCTATAGCGAACGCATGGCGAGTGCTGACGACCTGTCTTACATGGGCAAATATTATGGAGCAGTGGTTTTTAGCTATGATCCTAATCAAAAATTAGGCGGCGGTACCAACCCTACTGATAATTTAGGCAATGTGGGCACTATGAATAGCGCATCCGTCACGATTGATTTTAATAAACAAGCAGTAACAGGATATGACCTCGGTTTTGTGATTGATAAGGATCAATATAATTTATATCTTGTGAATGAGAAGGCTGTGTCGTTAGCGAAAGCAATGAGCAATAACATAGGTTTGGAAGGTAGTTGCGCTGGTAGTAGGGGCAGTAATTGTGGTGCTGACACTACTTTAGCAGGCCAAGCATCTATCTTGTTATTAAATGGCGGTGACAGAGGAATGCCTGTGAATGCGGTAGCCAGTACTTTCAGTGTGCAATCCACCGACAAGGCTAATCCTAATGTTACCGCGCAAGGTGCGGTATTAATGGAATATGACGATGCTGCTACTAATCCAAAATAGAAATTGAATAAAGTGCAGCACAACTTAAGCCCCCGCAGGTCGGGGGCTTTTTATTAATCGCATTTTCATGAAAAACCTTAGTTGGCCGCTAAGTCACTGCATATTGCTCTAAAGTGTGCAAATGAGTTGCAGCCAATGTGACATTTTGCTGAGGGCTTCGCAGATTTCTCGCCTTATTTGTACTGTACTACTACCAGCTTATAAAAAAGTAGATTAAGTCCACGCGCGCAGTTACTCGTCTTTTTACTGCCTACTAGCGGGCTTTTGATAATTTGAGTAAGCGCTGGTGGCGGAGACGCCTATAATTTTACGACGGCTTGTTTGGTCGAATGTATGTCTTTTAATGATTACCGTGGCAAGGAGAAGATCATGAAGGTTTTGCGTAACAGTATGATACTGCCGGTTATTCTATTAACGTTGTTGGTAGGCGGTAATGCCTTAGCAATGGATAGCTGGACGATTAAAAGTGGCGATACTTTATACGTCATCATGAAACAAGCCATGCCGGGACAGACGATTACGCAAGATAAAATTCGCCAAGTGGTGCAGCAAAATCCTCAAGCTTTTGAAAACGGTAATGCCGCTAAATTAATAATCGGCGCAACGTTAAATTTTGGTGCAGCCGCTAATAATGCCGCGACTGCCACTATCGCAAAAGCAGCACCAAAGACAACGAACTCTCAACCTATTGCGCATGTTGTGGTGAGCGCAGGCATGGCTACTGCTAATGGCACTACGAATGGTCGTCGTGTTTTACAACGTAATACCATGATTTATGAAGGCGACACCATTGCAACATCAGCTTCAACCCATACTCAAATTCGTTTTGTTGACGGTGCATTAATTGCACTGCGGCCTAATACTGAATTTCGTATTAAACAATACAATTACGCGGGTCGTGAAGACGGTTCTGAAAGTAGTTTTTTTGAATTAGCGAAAGGCGGTTTTCGTACTATCACGGGCGCAATTGGCCATACGAATAAAAACAATTATCGCGTAACCACACCCGTCGCCACGATTGGTATTCGTGGAACGCATTACGGTGTCTCTTTATGCCAAGACAACAATTGTAAAAAAGACGGCGGTTTAAAAGATGGTTTATACGGCGGCGTCGTTGACGGGGAAATCATTGTTAACAATCAAACCGGTGAGCATACTTTTGGTAACGATGAATATTTTAATGTCGCAGGTTTAGATAAACGTCCCGAAAGTTTATTAGTACCGCCACCTGTGGTATTCGATGGCAATGAATTACAACCCGATGTAAAACGTCCTGACGATAAACAAAAAGACGAGAAACAAGATCCTATTGTTCAAGAAGATAATAAAGAAGACGGATCTAAAGTAGACAGACGACAATTCGCCGATGAAGGTGGCAATGCGGCGCAAGAATTAAATAGAGAGCAACAAATGCAACGTCCGGGTTTCGCGCCACGTCCAGAGCAAGGCGAAGAAACCGGTAATGCAGGTTCAAATATAGAGTTAGGAGAAAGAGCGCCGCCGACTGCGCGTATGTTAATCAGTTTGATCGACTTATTGCCTTTAGGTAGTACGCTAAATAATGCGGCAACTACAGTAGTAAACGGCGCATTAGTAGAACCGCATCCTACGACCGGTGTATTAGAATCTGGCGATGAACGCCGCTTTATACGCGTCGCACGTTTTGTTGCTAGTGATGGCGTAACAGAACTGATCGTCCCTATTGCTGCACGTGAAGTCGGTAAAAATAATGATGGTAGTGTGGTTGATCATCGTTTTTTTGCCGGTACTGCTCAGTTGAATGATTTAGATAGGAATAAAAACTACGGCATTACCTGGGGACGTTGGACGGGTGGTTACAGTCTTACTGCCAATGGTTTGGCAATTGCACAAGGTCCAAATTTACATTGGATGTATACCGAAAGAGTGGCCAGTGTCGATGATATAAATAAGATGGGTACACTATATAGTAACGTAGGCTTTACCTATAATGGGCAAGGCACTAACCCAACGGATCACCTCGGTCGAGTCGGTACAATGAGTAGTGCGAGTATGATGGTTAATTTCTCGTCACAAAAAATCACCGAATACGTTCTCAGCTTCAATATTGGTAGTGCAAGTTATAATGCCAGCGCTCAATCAAATACTTCTTTATTAAGCGTTATAAACGGTAGTCAAAACATACAATTACAAGGTAATGTTTCTGATACTAGCGTTACTACTTATCTAGCAGGCAAAGCCTCTGTTGTTTTTCTACCCGGCAGTAATAGCGTGGTACCGAATGGACCGATTTCAGGAGCAGCCAGTACTTTTAGTTTAGCCGCAGTTGAAGGTTCAACGAATCCTAATATTACAGCTCAAGGTGCGGTTATTATGGAAGCTAGTTGTGTTAATTCAGCTTGTAATTGAGAAGACAGGTCAAATACTCTGCCCCCGCACTGCGGGGGTTTTTGTTTTTACAGTTGCTGATATTCGCCGGGTTGTAATTGATCAATTGTCCACTCACCAATTGAATAACGAATCAAACGTAATGTGGGATGACCGATCGCTGCTGTCATACGCCGCACTTGTCGATTACGTCCTTCCACTAACGTAATGCTTAACCAACTATCCGCAATATTTTTTCGATAACGAATCGGCGGATCGCGTGGCCACACGGCCGGTGCTGTTAAGCGTTCTATTTTTGCGGGTAATGTCATGCCGTCATTTAGCATGAGACCTTTTCTTAATTGAGCTAAAGCCTCGTCACTGGCCACGCCTTCTATTTGCGCCCAGTAGGTTTTTGGTAATTTATTTTTGGGATGCGTAATGCGTTGTTGCAAAGCGCCATCATCGGTTAATAACAACAAACCTTCACTGTCTTTATCGAGACGACCCGCAGGATATACATTCGGAATGTTAATGTAGTTTGCCAATGTAGGCGCTTCATCGCCACTGAATTGGCATAACACGCCAAAGGGTTTGTTGAATAGTACTAACATGTTTTATTGGCTGAGTAATTTGTGCCAGCGTTGGCGACGATGTGGACCAAAATTCATGCGTTCGAAAAATGCTTCTAAAGCATCGGCTTGATAAGGTTTGCGCGCTAAAGCCTGTTTTTCTTTTGGTAACGAGTCATCCATCGCAATCAAGGTTAACTTTTTTGACAGGCGCGCTAAATCTTGATGCTCTTGTACTAATTGCTGCACACGTTCTGCGCCACGAAATTTCATTGCGCCAATTTTGTCGATATTGTTTAAAAGATTTTCAACGGATTCAAAACGCGTTAATAAATTCGCAGCGGTTTTTTGGCCGATGCCAGGAATGCCAGGAATGTTATCTACCGCATCGCCTGCTAATGCTAATAAGTCAGCGATTTGATGCGGATGTACGCCAAATTTTTTGTGAACATCGGCGATGGTGAGTTGTTGGTCTTTGGTGTATTCCCACCACAGATCTTGATGTTGCAGTAATTGAGTCAAGTCTTTATCAGCGGTGATAATAATATTCGTTAAGCCTTCAGCGCGCATATGATAAGAAAGCGTGCCGATAATATCGTCTGCTTCGAAACGCGGGCTACCAAAATTCGCAATGCCGGCAAGTTCTACTAATTCACGGCAAAATTGAAATTGTCGTTTTAAATCTGCAGGTGCGGGTTCACGATTCGCTTTATAAGCGGGATAAATTTCATTGCGATAAGACAGCGCCAGGCTTTCATCAAAGGCGCAGGCGATGTAGACTGGTTTTTCATGATGTAATAAACCGGCAAGAAAATCTGAAAAACCATAAAACGCGTTGACGGCATGGCCATCAAGATTAGTGAGATGGTCAGGCATCGTAAACCATGCGCGAAATACATAAATACTAGAATCAATTAGAAAAGCACGTTTAGGCACAAAAAAATCGCTATGTGAAGAAAGGGTTATTTTATCAGTTTAATAAAGCGCGCTGTGGTGATTTCACCATTGGGGTAGTCGCCATTGATTAAGCGTAATTGCGTTACCGCATCTTCTTTTAATAAAGATTTCTTGGCGAGTGCAGCATAGGATGTGTTGGCATTAGCTTTTTCCAGCACGACTTTGTAACTTTGTGCACTTTTGCGTTCTGCGTCATTTAATGTATGAAAATCGGCAACTGTATTTTTGAGTTGAGCTTGATATGTTTGTAGCGCCGCATCGTTCGCTGCGCTAATGGCAAACAAGAACAGTTGCTGATTTTTACGAATGACCGTTAAGTGGATCGGGCGCACGCCTTGCTCGGTTGCTGACTGAGTACGAATTTCATGCGCGCTTAAATTATTAATGGATAAGCTGCGCTGCGCGATAATAGGCGCGTCTTTAATTTGCGCGCGTAAAAATTGCTCGGGTGTTTGGCTGCTGGTACTGACGCTCAATTGCAAGATGGCTTTTTTATCAGGCGCGGCGACAATAAAATATTCTGCGGTATTTTGATAAGGCCATTGCGCGGGTAATTTGAAGCCAATATTTAATCCGGTGTGATAAAAAATATTATTCCGCACGGCACCGCTGGCGGCATCGTCGCCAAAGTTTAAGCCATCAATAGCTTTTAAATAAGCATCGCGATTAATGTCCCGATTTTGGCCTGGTTTCTGAAATTGTTTCGCCGCTGCGATAACCGTTTGTAAACGTTGATCATTCGCCGGATGCGTGGAAAACAAACCATGATAACTTTGTGCGGGTTTTCCCTCTGCACGCGCACGTTGTTGCTGATACGTTTCTTGGTTTTTTAATAAGCTAATAACGTTCAACATGTTTTGCGGATCGTAACCGGTGCGCGCAATATATTCCGCGCCTAAACGATCAGCTTCAAGTTCATGTTCACGACCATAACCACTGACTAATGCGCCACCTAATAATTGTGTTACATCACTCGCCCAAGCCGCATTAGTTTTTGCGCTGACTATTTGTGCGAACACACTGGTTGCAGCATTGGTTGTTTGTTGACGTACGCCATGACGCGCAGTGACGTGACCGATTTCATGGCCTAATACGCCGGCGAGTTCTGCTTCTGAATTAAGATAAGCCATGATGCCGCGTGTGATATAGACATAACCACCGGGCAAAGCAAAAGCATTAATTTCCGGACTATCTAATACCGTGAAATGAAAAGCGAGCGTGGCACGATGACTTTGCGCAGCGAGTTCTTGGCCCACTCGATTGACATATCTTTGCAAGACGGGATTATTGTAAATGCCGTATTGATTAATAATTTGTTGATGATATTGCTGACCGCTTTGAATTTCTTGCGATTCACTCATTAGCACCAAATCATTTTTGCCGGTAACCGGATTCACCGAACAACTGCCGATCAAAAGCGTGATGCTTAATCCGCAGGCTACATAAAGAATGTTAGAGAATGTGCGCATGATTAGTTTCCTATTCAAAAGTGGGCAAGCATTTATTGTAAATGAAAGCGTCGGAATTACTGTATGTTGTATAACTTAATCAAATTGTATTTGGCTAGGATGTGATAAGCGTAATGAACATTGCGTTTTTTGGGGTTTGCAGTGTGTGATACCTTGCACTATCAGCGCTTTGTCGCGCATAGCATCGAGTGATGACAGATCAAAATAAACCAATGCTGACTGTGGAATATAAAGTTTTAATGAATCTTGTCCGTCTATCAATAATAAATCTAAACCTTGGCGTGTGCGCTGCACGTTTTTGAGTGTGCCGCGATATCGGCGCGGTAATTTTTGTTGCGCAGCGGGTTGGCTTAAAGGTTGCGCGGCATACGCTGGCAATTGCCACAAGCCTTGCTGGCGTTGAATGGCGTCGCGTTGTGCTTGTTCATAACAGTGGGCGTAGGTGGTATTAGGTGGCCAAATATAAAGTGCGGCTAAACCTTTTTTTAATAATTGTGCGTTCAGATTTTCACCATTAGCTAAAAACACATGCGCTAAAGTACGGCCGTATTGATCTTGTTGATTGTTATCGTATTGCAATTGAATTTTAGAATTAGACCGCAATTGTTGACGCACAAAATCGCGTGCTGCGGTTGCTAAAGGTTCGGCTGGATTAGATTCATGCGCCATTTCCGGCGCGTCGATACCTATTAAACGTAGTTTGCGGCCGTCTTTTAAGATGAGCGTGTCGCCGTCGTACACATATTGCACGGTAGCGCTTTCTTGAGGTTCGTTACTGTTTGATTTGCAGAGATTATTGGCCGCTGTAAACGGGCTCAACAGTACGAGCAATAGACTCAATAAGCAGGAATAAGCAGGTTGGCAGAATGAACGCATCAATATTTTGTTAAGGCTGGATTTTGTTAGGGCTGGATTTTGTTAGGGTTTGCAGCGCGCATAAAAAAAGATGCGCAAGGCATCTTTTTTATGTGTGGCATGACAAGCGCACGTTACGCGCTGGGTTTGCCAAAGCGACGACGGAATTTGTCGACCTGGCCGGCGGTATCTACAATTTTTTGCTGACCGGTAAAAAACGGGTGGCAAGCCGAGCAAACTTCGATGTGCAAGGCTTCTTTATTGGTGGAACGTGTTTCAAAAATATTGCCGCAGCTGCACGTTACTTTAATCGCGGTGTATGCGGGATGAATGTCTGTTTGCATCGACGTATTACCTGTGCAGTGGTCGTAAAAGGGGGGGCATCATACTTGATTCCTTGGCGCCGCCGCAAGCACGAATACGGTTTGTTGGCAGGCTGTGGATAATTATGTGGGTAAAAAGGGTGGGTTTGTTGAATTGTGTTGGAAATGCGTTCGCAGGCCTATTTAAATCACGGCTTTTCAACAAATAATCTTTTGTTTCAATGGCTTAAGTCATTTTTGCTGCCGGGTTTAAATTTGAACTCACATATTTTTTACACTATTTTTCAGTTGGATTGTGTATAAGCCTTTGTTTTTAAGCCAAAATGCGCGCCAAATAACAATGAGCGGGATGCAAAACATGTTCAAAAAAGCATTTTTTAAGGTACTTATCGTATTGTTTATTGGTTTTGGCATTGCCAGTTATGCGACCTACTTACGTACTGGCAAATTCATCGTGCCGGTGAGTGCTGATAAGGCGTTAGAAGCCGTGAAAAATGCGCCTGCTAGCATTAAAGGTGTGGTGAGTAATGTTACTGGCGGCACGCCTGCCTCTGCTACGCGCACTACTTATAAATGGCAGGACGCAGACGGCAGCTGGCAATTTAGTGATACCCCGCCGATGGATACGATGAATTATGAAGTGGTGCAAATTAAAGTACAAAAAACGGCTGCGGCCTCAGCCTCATCGAGTGATCAGCCTGCTGATCCGCTGGCTGAACATACAACTGCTGCTGCAGGCTCCGTAGCATCTGAAGAATCAGCGACAGCAGCACAAGGCAGTGAAATCCCGCAATTAGAGGGCAATGCCTATACGCCCGATGGAATTAAGAAATTATTAGAAAGCGCGAAGGGTTTTAAAGCGGGCGTTGAATCTCGCCAGCCCGTACCCGAAGAGCTATAGCTCTTGAATGCGTTGGATTCGATCTAAGCGCAATACATAACGCTTACCTTGGTAATCCCGCGCGATCAAAAATTCGCTGTGCCAGCGGGTGCGTAAATTTTCTGGAAATAATGTTGCCACATGCGCTTGCTGCAAACGTGAGCGCCAGCGCATCCGTAAGCCTTCACCTTTAAGAATGGCGAGTTCGAACAACGCATAAGTTGTGCAGTCCACGGGTGTGTAAGCAGGCACGGACATCATAAACAGCTCCTAGAAGTACTCGAAAAAATCCCCGGAAAATCCCAGCCATCGTTTTATGGGCAGTGGATTACTGGCTTATATGAAGTACTTACAAGAAACGTTCCAACAAATCATTGAGGTAGTTCATGCCGTGAGGCGTAGTGCGCAGATGCGATGAATGTTGTTGCAGCAAACCATCGTGGATAGCGGTTTCGATCACGTGATTAACCGTTGATAAGGGCAAACCGCAGCGTTCATCGAACAGTCTCGTTGGAAATCCATCAATTAGCCGTAGCGCATTCAACATAAATTCAAATCCAACCGCTTTTTCACTAATGATTTGGGTGCCTTCGACGTGTTGTTGTGTATTGATACCTGACAAATACTGTTGCGGTAAACGTTGTTTCCAGCGCCGGGTGATGCTGTGAGTGCCCAAATTGGTCAGTTTTTGATGCGCGCCTGCGCCGATGCCTAAGTAATCACCAAACAACCAATAATTTAAATTATGCCGACTTTGTTTATGCGTCCGCGCATAAGCCGACACTTCGTAGTGCTGATAGTCTGCCTGCGCGAGTTGTTGCTGACAGGCATGCTGCATTTCCCAGATAAGATCATCATGCGGTAAACGCGGCGGCCGCGCAGCAAACGCCGTGTTGGCTTCAAGCGTTAATTGATAATGTGAAATATGCGTGGGTGATAACGCCACCGCAGTATCAATATCGTTAAGCGCTTGCGCTAATGTTTGTTGCGGTAAACCAAACATCAAATCTAAATTAAAATTAGCAAAACCTACATGATGCGCGGCTTCAGCGGCGCGGACTGCTTGTTGTTTATCGTGTAAGCGGCCAATGCGGGGCAATAAATCTTCTTGAAAGCTTTGTACGCCAATGGACAAACGATTAACCCCGGCGGCGCGGAACTCGCTAAATTTAATCGCTTCGGATGAATTGGGATTCGCTTCTAAAGTAATTTCAATATCATCAGCCCAAATCATGCGTTTTTTTACGCCGTCTAATAAACGTGCAATAGCGGCTGCTGAAAATAAACTGGGTGTGCCGCCGCCGATAAAAATACTGATGAGAGGCCGCTGAGAAAATGCGGGATGAGCCGCAAGATCTTGCAATTCAAAATCTAAGTCCGCTAAGAGCGCGTCGATATATTGAATCTCAGGCAAGCCATTAATTTCAACATGCGAATTAAAATCGCAATAAGGACATTTTTTTTCGCACCACGGAATATGAATGTATAAAGACAGCGGTGGTGCAACCGTAAAATTAAACATAGAACGCTACACGCGACCCAGACGTTGACGCAACAATTGCAGAGCTTGCGCACGATGACTGATTTTATTTTTTATTTCGCTGCTTAATTCCGCCGCGCTTTGTTGATGTTCTTCTAACCAAAACAAAGGATCGTAACCAAACCCACCGTGGCCTTGTGGCGCGTTAAGAATACGACCTTCCCAGCGGCCTTCAGTAATAATAGGTGTTGGATCAGTCGCATGTTCTACGAATGCAATCGCACATAAATAACGCGCGCTGCGTTGTGTGGGAGCAACATCACGTAACGCCACTAATAATTTTTCATTATTTAATTGATCGTTCGCATTTATCCCTGCGTAACGTGCTGAATAAATGCCAGGCGCGCCATTCAAAACATCTACCGCAATTCCGGAATCATCCGCTAATGCGGGCAAACCGCTGAGCTGTGCAGCATGGCGCGCTTTTATTAAAGCGTTTTCAATAAAACTTAAACCGGTTTCTTCCGCATCGGCAATAGCAAAATGCTTTTGCGGAATTACTTCGCATTGCCAATCGTTAAACAAATACTGAAACTCGCGCAGTTTCCCTGCATTGTTAGACGCTAAGACGATTTTTGTTGGCAGCGTTAACATGCAGATGGTTTACGCCAATGCAGCGCGTTGTGCGTCGATGAGTTCATTAATACCTTTGCGTGCTAACGCCAGCATGATTTCTAATTCTTCTGCACGAAACGCATGACCTTCCGCCGTGCCTTGAATTTCAATAAAACCACCGGCTTCATTCATCACTACATTCATATCGGTTTCAGCGTCAGAATCTTCTTTGTAATCTAAATCTAAAACCGGAATGCCTTTATAAATTCCGACAGAAACAGCGGCGACGGATCCATGTAAAGGATTTTTCTTGATGAGTTTTTTGCTTAATAAATAATTAATAGCATCGGCCAGCGCAACAAAGCTACCCGTAATAGCAGCCGTGCGTGTACCGCCATCGGCCTGCAGTACATCGCAATCAATGGTGATAGTGCGATCGCCGAGCGCGTGTAAATCTACCGCGGCGCGTAACGCACGACCAATTAAACGTTGAATTTCTTGCGTGCGTCCGGCTTGTTTGCCGCGCGCGGCTTCGCGTGCATTTCGAGTATTGGTTGCGCGTGGCAACATGCCATATTCTGCGGTTACCCACCCAGAGCCTGTACCTTTTAAAAATGGCGGCGCTTTATCTTCAATGCTCGCGGTGCAAATAACTTTAGTGTCACCGCATTCGACTAAAACAGAACCTTCGGCGTGTTTGGTGTAATGACGTGTAAAACGGGTAACACGTTTTTCATCGGCGGCGCGGCCGCTAGGGCGAATAGAAGATGCAGCTGTGTTGCTCATGATAATCCTGGAAAATAAAAAGAGGCGCTAGTATACCAAGCCTGCTTAATCAACGGGCGGCATTGGGCGCAATAAACACTTTCTGTTAAAGTGCGCCACCGGTTTTTAGGAGTTTCATTAATGAAAAGCATGACAGCGTTTGCACGCATTGAATCAAATAACGAGCACGGCAGTTTGGTATGGGAATTACGCTCGGTGAACCATCGTTATTTAGATGTCAGTTTGCGTTTGGCGGATGATTTGCGCAGCATTGAGCAAACCGTTCGCGAGAATTTAGCGGCTACATTAGGCCGCGGCAAAATTGATTGTAATTTGCGTTTTAAAGCCAACGCGCAAGTGGTGAACGATTTATATATTAATAATGAATACGTGCAGAAACTGACCACAGTTTGTCGACAGTTAAGCGCACAATTAGAAAATCCTGCGGCCGTGAGTCCGTTGGAATTATTGCGCATGCCCGGCGTACTCAAAGAACTAGAGCGTGACAATTCCGTACTAGAACAAGCCGCCTTAAATAGTTTGAAATTAGCGTTAGAAGAATTAATTGCTACACGCGAACGTGAAGGCGGACGTATTGCCGACATGTTATTGCAACGCTGCGCGTTAATTGCTGAGATCGTAAAAAATGTGCAAGCGCGCAGAAGCGATGTTATGCAAGCGATTCGTGAAAAATTACAAACCCGCATTGCGGATTTAGGCGTTAACGCAGATCCTGGCCGCTTAGAACAAGAATTAGTCATCATTGCGCAACGCATGGATGTATCAGAAGAATTGGATCGTTTGGAGTCGCACATTAAAGAAGTGCGCGATGTTCTAAAACGCGATGAACCGGTGGGTCGCCGACTCGATTTTTTAATGCAAGAATTAAATCGTGAAGCAAACACCTTGGGTTCAAAATCAGCAGATGCAGAAACCACGCGTGCGGCGGTTGATTTAAAAGTCATGATCGAACAAATGCGTGAGCAAGTACAAAACATTGAGTAACGCTTAGAGTCGTATCGGTGGAAGTTTCCCATATTATTTTATTGTTATTAGCCGGTGTCGCATCGGGTTATATCAATGTGCTCGCAGGCGGTGGTTCGATTTTAACCGTGCCTTTAATGATTTTTATGGGCATGTCAGGGCCGGTTGCGAATGGCACGAATCGCGTGGCGGTGATTGCGCAATCGCTTGCGTCGATGTGGGTGTTTCATAAAAAAGGCATGGCGGAATGGCGCCGCAGTTTGATATTAAGTGCGTTAGCGTTACCCGGTGTTGTAGTAGGTGCATGGTGGGGCGCGCATTTTGATGGTGAATCGTTTCGACATTTTTTAAGTGTCATTATGGTGTTGGTACTAGTTGCCAGTGTTTTAGAACAACGCTTTAGTCGTAAAAGTGAAAACCCCGGTTCATGGATGTGGGCGTATTGTTTAATGCCGTTGGTAGGTTTCTATGGGGGGCTTATTCAAATCGGTATCGGATTTTTATTAATGCTTATTTTAAATCGTGTGGCGGGTTTGGATTTAATCCGCACCAATATGCATAAAGTATTTGTTGTATTGCCGATTAACATGGTGGCGTTAGTTATTTTTGCTTGGCAAAGCGAGATTGTTTGGTTGGCGGGTGCGGTGCTTGCGGTAGGCAATGCGGTGGGTGCGTGGTCGGCCACGCATGTGATGATTCGTTCGGGTGAGCGGTTAGTGCGTCTTACCTTATATATAGTCAGCGCTGTGTTTATCGTGAAATTGTTATGGGATGTTTAGTGCGCGTTTAAGCTCGTTGTGCTGGTTCGTGTAAAGATTTCTATATCACGTTTATTCTGTTTAAATTCTTTATGTCTCAATAATCGAAATGAACTTAAAACGATCGCGTGATTCTGTTAGCGTAGACGTTTACTGTGAAATAGTTTACTGCTTAAAGGAATGTTATGAATATGTGGGTCAAACGCGGGTTGTGGGCATTGTCGGCTCTAGGGTTGGCATTGGTGCTGACTGTGGTCGGCATTTTAGTTTTTGTTGATCCCAATGATTATAAGCCGGAGATTCAGCAGTGGTTTGCACACACCACGGGGCGGCAGTTAGAAATCAAAGGTGACTTATCGTTAGCATTTTTTCCTTGGTTGGGTTTGGAAATAGGGGAAGCGACGATTGGTAATCCTAAAGGTTTTACTGAACCTGTGTTTGCGCGTATTCAAAGCGCGGATATTAAAGTGGCCGTATTGCCATTGTTTCGTTTAGAAACACGCGTAGGTACGGTGCGTTTGCATGGCTTGCAAGTGAATTTAGAAAAAGCAGCAGATGCGCGAGTGAACTGGGCTAGTTGGAGTAGCGATGATAGTGCTGTTACCGATGAAGAGAAGTTAGCTGAAAGACAACAATTACCACCGATTTATATTGGTGGTTTAGAAATTGAAGACGCAGGTTTAGTTTATGACGACAAAGTTACCGGCGTGCGTACGCAAATTGAACATTGGAATGTGAGTACTGATGTTATTGAAACGGGTAAACCGTTAGATTTTGAAACGCAGCTTAGCATTCGTCAGAGTCAGCCTAAAGTGATCGCGGGTTTGCAAGTAGATGGTCAATTACACTGGGATTTAGTTAAAGCTGAATATCGGTTTATGCCATTGAATATGCAATTAACAGTCAGTGGCGAAGGCATTCCTAATCAAGAACAGCATTTGCAATTAATGTTGGTTGCAGTTGTTACTTTAGATGCGGATCAAATGACGATTGAAAAAGGAACTTTACAAGCCGCGAATATGGATATGAATTTTCAAGGCGCTATTAATGGTTTGATGAGCGAGCAACCGACCGTTGATATGGATTTACGTTTAGCGACGTCATCTATTCGTCAGATGATGACCGCATTGGCGATGGAAATTCCTGAAACCAGCGATCCTAAAACCTTGGGCGCGCTTAGTTTGGATGCGAAGTTGCAGGGCCATGCAGACGCGATGAGTTTAAAAGCGCTGCGTTTAAAATTTGATGATACACAAGTGACGGGCCATATTGAGTTACCAAAATTTGAACCGCTGACCATACGCGGTGAATTGCAGTGGGATAACATTAATGCAGATCGCTATCTTGCAGCAGATCCCGTTGCATCTACTGAAGGAAGCGCCGCATCAAACAAGAAGTCGGTTGCGCCTGTACCAGTTGCCGATACGCCGATTGATTTACCCAAAGATTTATTGCGGACTTTGGATGTTTTGTTAGCCATTAAATTGCAGCACGTGCAGTTTATGAAGATGAGCACGCATAATTATGATTTAGGTTTGCGCATTAAAGACAGCGTGATTGATTTAGATCCTTTTAAATTTGATATGTACGATGGACGTATTCAAGGCAAAACCCGCATTGATATTCAGCAAGCGGTAACGCAGTACACCGTGAATATAGCGATGAAAAATGTGCAAGCTGAGCCTTTAATGAAAGACTTTATGGAAATGGATTTTGTGCGTGGTTTGTTAGATATGAATTTGGATGCGCGCATGTCCGGTGAATCTGTTAATGCGTTAAAACGTAGCATGACGGGTGAGGTGCAATATAGTTTTCGAAATGGCGTCATAAAAGGCATGAATGTCACCAGTTTAATTAAGCAAGCGAAAGGTTTGCTGAAAGGCCAGTTGCCCGCTAAAGATAGTGGGCCGAAAGAAACCCCGTTTGGTAATTTCAGTGGCGGTGGGCCGATTAAAAATGGTGTGATGATGCAGACAATGAAATTAGACAGTGATCATTTATTGGCAGATGCACAAGGCAATATTGATATCGCGAATGAAACACTAAATATTAAAGCGCGTGCTGACTATCGAGAATCTAAAACCCAAGTTGGCATGAAGAACGCCATTCCTTTTTATGTTAAAGGTAGTTTTGCCGCACCGTCTTATGGTTTAGATACATCATCGGTAAAAACTTTAATTGATCAAGAAAGAACTAAATTAAAAGCGCAATATGAAGCTGAAAAAACTAAATTAAAACAAGAAGCGGATCAGCGTATCCAACAAGAAAAAGATAAAGCGGAAAAAGAAGCCAAAGATAAATTAAAAGATAAGCTAAAGAAATATTTATAAGTGGCAATAAATAATTTTGCGGAGCGCGTACTGCAATGGTACGCGCACCACGGTCGTAAAACATTGCCTTGGCAACAAAACCCCACGTCGTATCGCGTGTGGATATCTGAGATCATGTTACAACAAACGCAAGTAGCAACGGTGATACCTTATTACCAACGCTTCATGAGTGAATTTCCGGATGTTATAACCTTAGCCAATGCCCCTTTAGATAATGTGTTAGCGCATTGGTCGGGTTTGGGTTATTACGCACGTGCGCGTAATTTACACAAAGCCGCGCAACAGATTCGAGATCAGCATCAAGGACAATTCCCAGCGACGATTGAAAGTGTACAAGCATTGCCTGGCATTGGGCGTTCTACTGCCGGTGCAATCTTGGCGTTAGCATTACATCAACCACACGCTATTTTAGATGGCAATGTAAAACGCGTATTGGCGCGTTACTACGCAGTACCCGGTTGGCCCGGGCAAGTGAGTGTGGCGACTCAGTTGTGGTCGTATGCGGAACAATTAATACCGACAGAGAATAATCAAGCGTATACCCAAGCCATGATGGATTTAGGCGCGATGATTTGTACGCGTACTAAACCTGCGTGTGCCATGTGTCCCTTGCAGCAAGATTGTTTAGCGTACGCGCAAAATAATGTGATGGCGTTTCCGCATGCGAAACCTAAACGCAGTATTCCCGTGCGGCAAACACGCATGTTGCTGTTGCAAAATGCAGACGGTGATTTGTTATTAGAGCGTCGTCCACCGATAGGTATTTGGGGCGGTTTATTAAGTTTGCCGGAAATTCCGCCGGAGATTTCTGCTGTTGAATGGGCGGAATTTATTTGGGGTGATATTGAAATCACCGAACATTATCCGAGTTTGCGGCACACATTCAGTCATTTTCATCTCGACATCATGCCGATCCGTGCTATTTTGCGGCGCTCGCTCGATGTCGTGCTGGAGCCGGATCGTTGGCTTTGGTATAACGCTGATTCTGCACCGGTGGGTCTCGCAGCACCGGTAATGCAATTAATTAATCGTTTAAAAACGGAAAGGACACTCTCGTGACTCGTTTGGTGCAATGCGCAAAATTAGGTTTTGAAGCCGAGGCTTTAGAACGCCCTCCTTATCCCGGCGCTTTAGGTAAACGCATTTTTGAAGGCGTGTCCAAAGAAGCGTGGCAACAGTGGGTTAAGCATCAAACCATGTTGATTAATGAATATCGATTAATGCCGGTGGATCCTAAAGCGCGGAAATTTTTAGAAGAAGAAATGGAAAAGTTTCTGTTTGGTGAAGGTTCAGCAGTACCTCAAGAATTTACGCCGCTGAAATAATCTTCTTGTGCTCATGGCGCCAGAATAATCTATGTCGAAATAATCTCGTTGGCGCCTTGACTCATGGCGGTTCGGTCGGTTTAATACGCCTCCCCCCGCCCGGGTAGCTCAGTCGGTAGAGCAGAGGATTGAAAATCCTCGTGTCGGTGGTTCGATTCCGCCCCCGGGCACCATTTTCCTGGTTTGTATATATAAGTATCTGGAATGCTTTAGGGCGCTTTAAGATGCTAGCTACTGTGATATTTGTGACGCGGTATTTTGGGAGCGCATCAAATATAAATTTTTTATACCGTGATTTCTGCAAATCTCTTCCGCATAAAAATGCGAGCTCTGCTTATTTTGCCATTAATTTTTTTATGCGATTTTTATAAGTACGGATATGAACAAGAATAGATTCTTTATGCTGTCTGCCTTTACGATGGCTGCATGAAAAATATGGTTGTTACCACACATAACATGTCTGTCAGTAGCTTATACGCTGAACCCGCGTTTAATCCGCGCGATTTTGCGGTACTCGTCGGGGTGTTTGCATTACACATTGGATCTTTGTTGTGGTTAATGCAGGAACCTGAGCCTATACCACCCGTTAAGATGAATGTGTTGCAAGTCAGCATGATTCAGTTACCGCCGGAAGAAAAACCGCCGGAGCCTGAAAAACCTGAGCCACCAAAACCAAAAGATCCACCGCCTAAGCCAGCACCGCCGATTGTAACGAAAACACCGGTAGCTGAACCTATTCCAGAACCACCACCGCCGGCGCCTGTTGCCGTTGCCGCACCGTCAGGTGGCGTAAAAGAATTAGGTGTAATTAGAAAGGTAGAGCCAGCCTATCCAGAAGCTGCGCTCGATCGGGGTATTGAAGGAGTGGTAGAGTTGCTCATTCATGTGAATGAGTTAGGAATTCCCGGAATTATTGAAATTTCCAAATCAAGTGGTCGTTACGATATGGATAATGCGGCACGTCGAGCAGTTAAGAAATGGATATTTGCACCGCAGATAGAAAATGGGGTTGCGGTTCCAAGCGTCGGTACGTTAAAGATTACTTTTAAACTTAAAACTTAATTAGATATCAAGGTGATTTAATATGGAAACAACATCTGGAATGAGTGAAATGGGCTTAGCGAATTTAATCGCGCAAGCTGATGCGGTTGCATTAGTTGTATTAGCTATTTTGTTTATCATGTCCGCATCGAGCTGGTATTACATTGCTGCGAAATCTATTCGAATTCGTACCGCAACCAAATATGCTTATCGTGCCATTGATGAGTTTTGGAACACGCCTAATTTGCGTGATGCGATTACCGTTATGGAAAAACAACCCGCTTCAGAAGCCTGTTCAAAAATTGCTTTAGATTGCGCCAATGCAGCATTACAACATGCACAAAATAAATCAGGTCGTTTAGGCGATAGCATGAGCCGCGCTGATTTTGTGGAACGTGCTTTACGTTATGCCGTTGCACGCGAAACGGCGAGATTGGAAAATGGTCTGACCTTGTTGGCTACAGTGGGTAGTATTTCTCCTTTCGTAGGTCTCTTCGGTACGGTATGGGGCATTTATCACGCCTTAGTAAAAATCGGCGCTAGCGGCGAAGCATCTTTAGACGTAGTCGCCGGCCCAGTAGGTGAAGCGTTGATCATGACCGCGATTGGTCTTGCGGTGGCGGTACCTGCGGTATTGGGATACAACTTTATTATTCGTTCTAATCGTAAAATTATTGCGGTGTTTGATGCCTTTGCTAATGACTTACACTCTTATTTCACTAGCGATGCCAATATCAACATAGTCGGTGCACTAAGTAAGTCGCAAGCTAATCCAGCCGCTCCCGCTGCTAGACCACAAGCAAATCCAGTGGCAGCTGTTAAACCACCTGCTCCTAAGGAGTAATTAGTCATGGGTATGAGCGTAGGTGGAAATGGTGGTGCGCCCAATAGCGCGCCTATGTCCGAAATTAATACCACACCCTTGGTCGACGTGATGTTGGTGTTGCTGATTATCTTTATGATTACAGCGCCTTTAATTACGCACAAGATACCCATTGATTTGCCACAAGCATCAACCGTTAAAGAAGAAGCAAAACCTAAGATCGTTACCTTGGCTATTACTTTTGATGGCGTAATGTATTGGGATGATAATGCGGTAACCCAAGAAGAATGGGAAGCGCGTATCGCTAATGCCGCATTAGAAGTGCCTCAACCAGAATTACAATTACGCGCCGACAAGAACACGCGCTACGAAAAGTTGGCGCAGGTAATGGCTGACGCACAAAATGCCGGCATTGTTAAATTAGGATTTATTACCGGCCCAGATGCAGATCCTGACGCCACTACTGCACAATAAATAATTCTCAAAAAGACCACCTACAAGGCTTTAAGATTTTTGTAGGTCGGTCTTTTTGTTATGCTGCACCTCATGCAGTATTTTCAAACAGGGTTTAACCTTCGGTCATTACACCATTGGCGCAAAGCTTTTTTGCTTGCCGCAATAGTGGTAACCATTACTACTCTCATCGCTCTACTTGCTGCTCAATGGCTGCCGTTTGCAAGCCTCATATTGTTCTATATGACGGCCATTTTGTTACTCGCAATACGCGGCGGAATAGCTTCGGTATTGTTTTGTAGCATTTTAAGTTTTATCGCTTTATCGCATATTGTTGCTGACTCTACGGATTCTTTTTTAGTTCATGACAAGGAAGATTTTCTCGCCGTATGTGTATTTATGCTGGCGAGTTTTGTAGCCGCGTTTCAATCGCATAAAGCCCGCGCGCAATTTGAAATTAATCGTCTTATGGCTGAACGCAATGCGCGCTTATATGATTTCAGTCGTTACATTAGCAGTTTAATCACCCAAGAAGATCTTGCGTGGGCGGCATGTCAGTATGTCAGCGAAACATTTGCTTGCCGCACCGTTTTTCTACAGGCGGGAGACAATCAGAAATTACATCTTTCTAGTGGAGTGCCTGCTTGGCAAACATTAAGTTCGACAGAACTGGAAGCGGCTGAGCACTGCGCGAAAACACAAAACGTCGTGGGACATGGCACACGTTTTTTTAAAGAATGTGAATGGTTATTTTTACCCTTGGCTGGGGCGGAACGTGTCTTGGCAGTGTTGGGCGTGAATGCGCAAGCGAGTCACACTGAACTTTGGAGCAATGAAAGTCAGCGACGTTTAATAGCGATGCGTGATCAAACTAACGTAGCCTTAGATCGAATTGAGTTAGCGCGTAAAATGGAAAAAACTCAATTAGCCGCGGAAACAGAAAAATTGCGTTCTGCTTTGTTGTCGTCTGTGTCGCATGATTTACGCACGCCGTTGGCCAGTGTTATTGGTTCTGCTACCACCTTGCGTGATTTTTATACCTTATTGGATACAAGTCGTCGTGATGAATTATTGGATACGGTGTTGCAAGAAGCAAATCGACTCAATCGATTCGTCGAAAATCTTTTGGACATGACAAAAATTGGTTATGGTGGATTGCGACCTAATCTTAATTGGGTTGATGTGCGCGAATTATGCGGCAGCGCTGTCAGTGCCTTGCAGCGGACTTATCCAAAACAAATTATTCAAATTAAAATTGACATCGATTCGCCCTTTTTATATGTCGATGCCGTTTTGATGGAACGCATTTTATTTAATGTGTTGGACAATGCGAGTAAATACTCACCGCCGAATGAAAGTATTATTTTGTCTGTTTCGCGCCAAGCAGAACGTTTTGTGATCAATGTGCAAGATCGTGGCCTTGGCATTCCGTTAACCGAACACGAACGAATTTTTGATATGTTTAGTCGCGTTAATCGCAGAGATGCAGGACCTGCGGGCACCGGTCTTGGGCTTTCTATTTGTCGCGGATTGCTCGACGCATTAGGTGGTGATATTTATGTTAAGCCGCAAAATGAAGCCGGTACTTGCATTGAGATTGTTTTGCCGATCACGTATTGTCATCTACCAATAGAACGAGAATGATATTTCTTTATGAAGGCTAATCGCTTAAATATATTGATTATTGATGACGAGCCTCAAATACAACGGTTCTTACGCATTGCATTAGAAGCGCAAAACTATGCGGTGGTCACGGCAGATACTGGGCGCGAAGGTTTGGTCGTGTGCGCGAGTGAAGCACCGGATCTCGTCTTGCTCGATTTAGGATTGCCGGACATGGATGGCCAAAGTGTAATTAAAGAATTGCGTTCTTGGAGTCAGGTGCCGGTGATTGTATTGTCGGTGCGTTCATCTGATGCCGAGAAAATCCAAGCGTTGGACGCGGGCGCAAATGATTATGTTACTAAACCATTTAGCGTGGCAGAAGTGTCGGCGCGCATTCGTGCTTTGATGCGTACCCATGCAACCTTGCCCGCTGCGCAGCCGGTTTTATCGTGTGGTGATTTATCTTTAGATATTTCGCGTCGCGAAGCATTACTCAATCATGTGCCTCTAAAGTTATCGCGCAAAGAATTTGATTTGCTGCAAATGTTAATGACACACGCGGGTCGCGTTCTAACCCATGGTTATATATTAAAAAATATATGGGGCCCCACGCATGAAGATGATGTGCAATATCTGCGCGTTTATATTGGCCAATTGCGCGCAAAACTAAATGATGATCCTACGCAACCTCGTTACATCGCAAATGAATTAGGTGTAGGTTATCGTATGATTGATAATGCTTGATAGCATGTACTTCGAATTTATGATTTGAGTTCGCTGCTGTAGTAATAAGACAAAAGCGTAAAGCTCACGAGGAAATTAAATTTAAAATTTGTCTGAAAGTATATGTGGAATGAACCGATAATGCTTCGGGACGACTGATCTGGAAGTGCATATAAAAAGGCGAAAATAGCATGCAGAGTCGAATTTTAATCGTGGATGATAATCCATCTATTCACGAAGACTACCGTAAAATTTTAACGCCCCGTCATGATTACGCCGCGCTGGGTGATATGGAAGCAGCATTATTTGGTCACACTGTTGTTGATTGGCGATCTACTCAACAACGTTTTGAATTAGTTGTCGCTAAACAAGGCGAAGAAGCTTTGCAAGCAGTGCAACAAGCGATGCAAGAACAACGTTCTTTTGCTCTCGCATTTATTGATATGCGCATGCCGCCGGGTTGGGATGGTTTAGAAACGGTTGAGCGTTTGTGGCAAGTAGATCCTGAATTACAAGTAGTAATATGCACGGCGTATTCTGATCATCCTTGGCATGTTTTAATGGAACGCTTAGGTGTATCGGATCGATGGTTAATTTTGAAAAAACCATTTGATGGTATTGAAGTTATGCAATTAGCGCATGCGCTCAGTTGCAAATGGGCTCTAGAGCAAGCAGCGCCTGACGCATTAATGCGTTTACGCGCTGCGCCAGATGAATGGCGCAAGCCTGGAGATTGAAGGTTTTACTTAGCATGAACGGCAAACATTAGTGATCAATGCCCTTGTATTTTGTTCGCTACGCTCTATATCTTTATAGAGCATTATTTAAAGGTGAAAAATATGAAAACTAAGACACCTGCCATTATCAATTTACACAATCGTGCCGCTAAATTTGGTTTGGGTGATGTCATCATGCACCGCAAACAAGGCTATCGCGGTGTTGTTGTGGATGTAGACGCTGAGTTTGAAGGCCGCGAAGAATGGTTGGATGACGCGGCACTTGCGACTGCTCCTAAAGATCATCCTTGGTATCGCGTATTAGTTGATGGCAGCGATATGGAAACGTATGTAGTGGAAGACAACCTAGAAGTCGATGATTTAGGTGAGCCTGTTGAGCATCCCCATGTGGATTTTTTCTTTTCTGAGTTCTATCATGGTCACTATGTATCGCGGCAAACCGTGAATTAGTTTCAAGGGTATGCTGTTTCAATAATTATTATTGTTTGAATAGGAAAGATGTATGTGGGCTAAATTACGCCAATGGTTTCATCGAGAAATAAAACCGCATCTTAGTATGCGCCCGGCCACGCCGATGGATCAAACATATGGCCGCCTAGCGGTTGCCGTATTGCTGACAGAGGTTGCATCTGCGGATTTAGAATACGAGATTGGCGAACGTGATTTAATCATCGATGGCATGGTGCGCGTGTTTGGTATTTCTCGTGACAAAGCAGTTCGTCTAGTCGGTCGCGCGAAAGAAATAGCGGGCGATGCGGCTTCACGTTATGCGTTTGTCAGTGAATTAAATGATCGTTATTCACATGCTCAAAAACTAGATTTATTGGAAATGTTATGGCAAATCGCGTTTGCGGATGGGCGTTTAGATAAATACGAAGAAAAAATGATTAAACGATTAGTCGATAAATTATATTTATCTTACAAAGATTTTGAACATGCGAAACACCGCGCACATGGCGAAGTAGCAGCGCAATAATTTTAGTATCGCTAGTTGGGTAAAAAATAGAGAGTAATAAAAAAGGGCCGCATCGCGGCCCTTTTTAGTGAAGACGATAAATCGTCCTACTATGGCATTTCTTTTAATGCTTTTAATGGTAATACTTTTACTGCTTTACGGGCAGGCTTGGCTTTGAAAACCATTTCTTCACCAGTAAAAGGATTAATACCTTTGCGTGCTTTGGTCGCAGGTTTTTTGATAACTTTGATTTTTAACAGACCAGGCAAGGTGAAAAAGCCAGGGCCGCGCGATTTGAGGTTTTTCTCAATCAAACCACTTAATGCATCGAATACGCTAGCCACTTGTTTGCGGCTTAATTCGGTTTGTTCTGAGATAGTGGTATAGATTTCAGATTTAGTGGGTGGTTTTGGTTCAGCTGATGATGCTTTAGCTTTTTTCGGTTTTGCTTTTGCTTTCTTTTTAGCGGCCATTCAAAAACTCCTGATGTTGATTAAATTAAAGCAGCGGTGAAGATACCATATTTTGCAAAAAACCACATAAAAAAAGCACTTTTTGGGATTTTTAGTATTTTTTAGTTTTTGCTAAAACGAAATAGCGCAATTTCGGCTAATAGATTTGGTAACAAGCGCATGCCTAAGGTTTCGCGATGACTGTGATCAACTGCGGTACGTTGCAGAATTTTAAAATTGCGCTCAGTGCACAAGTCTTCAAAATCGCGGATGGTACACAAATGAATGTTGGGGGTGTCGTACCATTCATGAGTCAGCGAACGTGTGGTGGGCATGACGCCGCCGAACGCGTGTTGTAGACGACATTTCCAATGACCGAAATTAGGAAACGAGACGATGCCTTCGCGACCAATGCGCAGCATTTCACTTAATAATTTATCCGGGAAATACATGGCTTGCAGTGATTGACTCATGACCACGTAATCAAACGAATCTTCGTCGAAGTCAGATAAACCCGCGTCCAAGTCGGTTTGAATCACGTTCACATCTTGTTCCATGCAGGCCAGAATGTAATCGGGATCAATTTCTAAGCCATAACCGGTAACGTTTTTGTAGGTTTGCAAATAACGCAATAAAGTACCATCGCCGCAGGCTAAATCGAGCACGCGACTACTCGGTGCAATCCATTCGCTGATTAAGGCGAGGTCAACTCGCAAATTGAGTTTATCTATTTGCTGTTGTTGCATCAGTGACCGGCCGCGACTTGGTTAAGATAGGCTGCAAATAAACGCAAATATTGCGGATCTTTGAGCAAGAACGCATCGTGACCGTGAATCGCAGGAATTTCCGCATAACTCACATCTTTGTCACTATCGAGTAAAGCTTTTACGATTTCACGTGAACGTGCTGGTGAAAAGCGCCAATCGGTGCTGAACGACATGACCAAAAATTGGCATTGCACGCGTTGCATGGCGAGCGTGAGACTATTGTCGAACTCGCGAGCGGGATCAAAATAATCCAACGTTTTAGTCATGAGCAAATAAGAGTTTGCATCAAAGCGATCAACAAAGGCTTGGCCTTGATAATGTAAATAATTTTCCACTTCAAATTCAGCGCCATAGCTATAGCTAAATTTGCCAGTGCGTAATGCACGGCCAAATTTATCGCGCATTAAATCATCGGATTGATAAGTGACATGACCTAACATCCGCGCTAAACGCAAACCGCCAGCAGGAATCGTGTTGTGATCGTAATAACGACCTGCGTGAAAATCGGGATCCGCTAAAATTGCCGCACGCGCAATTTCATTAAACGCGATATTTTGTGCCGTCAAACGTGCGGCAGCGGCAATGACGATGGCGTGACGTAATTTGTCTGGGAAAGTAATTGCCCATTGCAAAGCTTGCATGCCACCTAAGCTGCCGCCAATCACTGCTGCCCAGCGCGGAATATCTAAACGCCGCATTAAACGTTCTTGGCTAATCACCCAGTCTTTAACGGTGACGATGGGAAAATCGGGGCCGAAAGGTTTGCCAGTTTCGGGGCTGATACTCGAAGGCCCGCTAGAGCCGCGACAACTACCTAGATTATTTAAACTGACGACAAAAAATTTATTGGTGTCGATAGGTTTATTAGGACCAATCGCGTTATCCCACCAGCCGGGTTTGTCATCATCTGCATGGTGATAACCGGCCGCATGATGATCGCCAGATAAAGCATGGCAGATTAATACGGCGTTGGATTTTTCTGCATTGAGTACGCCATAGGTTTCCACCAGCAAATCATATTGCTTAAGTGTTTTGCCACTTTCCAACAATAAAAGTTCGTCAAAGTGATACAGCAACGGCGCAACTAAACCGACGGAATCAGCTGGAAAATTAGCATTATGTTGCGGAGTTAGCGGCTTGGCCATCGCGGATAAAACAGCCTATGTCTGCAAAGAAAGGCGAAGTCTATCACTTCGTGCTTAGGGCGCAATGCTCATAGCGGATTGCTGTGGTGGCAGCAGCCAAATGAGGGGTGATAAGACGGTCGGTGTGATAAGTCAGAACGCAGCGGGAGTTTGGATAGGACCTTGGCATGGGCTTGAACGTGTAAATCCAAATAACAAGCCCTGAATCCAGCAGTAAAGTCTGCGCGCTGCGCTGTTGCTATTGGGTTTGTTATAAAAGCTGATTTAACAAAGGCATTATTAACATTTGTGCGACTTGTAAAAGTAATAAAACAATCATGGGTGATAAATCAAAACCACCCATCGGCGGTAATAATTTTTGTACCGGATTTAATAAAGGTCGATTGATTTGATGCAGCAAAATGCTGGTGTAGTTCATATCACCCGGTTGCACCCAACTGAGAATAACTTGAATCAAGATGGAGAAAAAATAAAATTGAAATAAGAACTTCACGAGATCAATAAATGCAAATACGACAACGGCATTCGGCAATAAAGAAACGCCGTGAATGAGTAACGTTAACATGCTATGCGCGATGGCGAGTAAGCATAACAAAACAAGGGAAGCGGTATCCCATTTGCCAAAACTGGGTAACAGACGGCGTAGAGGAATTAATACAGGACTAGTGGCTTTTAATACACCTTGCGCCAAAGGATTATAAAAATCAGCGCGCACCACTTGCATAATCAAGCGTAAATAGACGATCAGCATCACAATATAAAAAAACGTATCGACGATTAATAATAAAGGGCTAGCGAAATAACTATTCATAAATATTAATCCTGATCCAATTCTTGCGCTAACGTTTGCGCGCGTTGTTGTGCTGCACTGACAGCTTTGTTGACTAAATTTCGAAACCCACCATTTTCAAAGACGGCTAATGCGGCAGCGGTAGTGCCGCCTTTTGAGGTGACACGTTCGCGTAACGTCGCAGTAGATTCAGGGCTTTCCACCGCCATTTTGGCGGCGCCAAACACCGTTTGCAACGTTAACAAGCGCGCTTGTTCCGTGTTTAAACCTAATTGCTCCGCGGCCTGTTGTAAGCTTTCCATTAACAAAAACACATAAGCAGGACCACTACCCGATAAAGCGGTAACCGTATCTAAAGTATTTTCTTGTTCAACCCACACGGTGATACCAACGGCGCGTAATACTGATTCGGCTAAACTGCGTTGCGTTGCGTTCACCTGCGGCGCTGCATATAAACCCGTTGCGCCTGCTTGTACTAACGCCGGTGTGTTGGGCATGCTGCGCACGATAGCGAGATCAGCACCTAACCAACGTTGTAAACTTTTAATAGTAATGCCTGCTGCGATAGAAATAATCAGCGGTTTATGTGTGGATAAAGATTCGCGTAATGCGTGCGCCACCGTCGACATGATTTGGGGTTTAACCGCTAACACAATAGCGTCGGCGTGTGCGACTAACTGCTCGGCAGTTGCATAACAACTAACACCGAAAGTGTTGTGTAAATAATCGCGTTGAGTTGCGTCAGGTTCGCTAACTGAAATAGCGTCAGCGGGATGACCGTCGGCTAATAAACCACCAATCAGGCAACGCGCCATATTGCCGCCGCCGATAAAACCGATATGAGAAATTGTTTTCATGTCTGTATCATAACAATTTCATTCCTTGAATAGCACATTGCTCACGCACGGCGTGCGCCAAACAAAGCGGTGCCAATGCGGATCATAGTCGCGCCTTCAGCCACGGCCGCAGGCCAATCATCTGACATGCCCATCGAAAGTGTATCGAAATGGTTTTGTGTTTTTGTATTGAGTTCTTCCGCCAAGGCGCGGAATAAGTTTTGTAAACGCGCCAAACTTTGACGTTGCGCGGCAAAATCCTCACGCGGAGTCGGTAGCGCCATTAATCCGCGTAAGCGAAGATTAGGCAGCGCATTGACGGCGCAAGCCAAAGCCCGGAGTTCGGTGGGCGCTACGCCTCCTTTTTGGGGTTCTGCATCTAAATCCACTTGTAGACATATATTTAAAGGCGCTAATTGGGCAGGCCGCTGCGCGCTGAGTCGTTCCGCAATTTTAAGTCGATCGACGCTGTGCACCCAGTGGAAATGTTGCGCAATCACGGAGGTTTTATTGGACTGAATGTGACCAATAAAATGCCATTCCAAAGGCAAGTCGCTTAAGGCCATGCATTTCTCTAGTGCTTCTTGTAAATAATTTTCTCCAAAGGCGCGTTGACCGGCCGCAAAGGCATTACGGAGTTCGGTCGGCGGTTGGGTTTTGCTGACCGCAAGCAGTTGCACGCTATTAGCGGGTCGGCCATATTGGCGCTCGCAATCATCAAGTTGGCTGCGAAACTGCGTTAAACGATCGTAGAATGTTTGCATGTTATGATCCATCGCAGTACCGTAGCTTTAGGCGAATGGCCTATTATAGAGCCTGTCTACACCGCAACGTAATTGGGTGTCAGGGGTGAGTATTTAAACAAAGAATGAGTGGTGAATTCGATGGCGATGGATATCGCGCAGTTACTAGCGTTTGGCGTTAAAAATAATGCTTCAGATTTACACTTATCGGCAGGCTTGCCGCCGATGATTCGCGTTGATGGCGATGTTCGCCGCATCAATGTGGAACCCTTGGACCATAAACAGGTTCACGGCATGGTGTACGACATCATGAACGATAAACAACGTAAAGATTATGAAGAGTTTTGGGAAACAGACATGTCGTTTGAAATTCCCGGACTCGCGCGGTTTCGAGTTAATGCGTTTAATCATCATCGCGGCGCGGGTGCCGTGTTCCGAACGATCCCATCCAAAATTCTTAGTTTGGAAGATTTGAATTGTCCGAAAATTTTTAAAGACATCACCATGATTCCACGCGGCATCGTGTTGGTTACTGGACCTACGGGTTCGGGTAAATCAACTACCTTGGCAGCAATGGTGAATCATAAAAATGAAAACGAACATGGTCACATTCTAACGATTGAAGATCCCATTGAATTTGTGCATGAAAGTAAAAAGTGTCTCGTCAATCAACGCGAAGTCCATCGCGATACGATGGGTTTTAATGAAGCCTTGCGTTCCGCGTTGCGCGAAGATCCGGATACTATTCTAGTCGGCGAAATGCGCGACTTAGAAACCATTCGCTTAGCCTTGAGCGCAGCGGAAACCGGCCATTTAGTATTTGGTACTTTGCATACCAGTTCTGCTGCTAAAACCATCGATCGTATTGTTGACGTTTTCCCCGCCGCTGAAAAATCCATGGTGCGTTCGATGTTGTCGGAATCTTTGCGTGCGGTAATTTCGCAAACATTATTGAAGCGCAATGGTGGTGGTCGTGTGGCCGCACATGAAATCATGTTAGGTACACCCGCGATTCGTAACTTGATTCGTGAAGACAAAGTTGCGCAGATGTATTCTGCTATTCAAACCGGACAACAACACGGTATGCAAACCTTGGATCAATGCTTAAAGAACTTGGTTGAAAAAGGCATTGTGAATCGACAAGATGCGGCGAAAAAAGCGTCTAACGCTGATTCTTTGTAAAGCCAGCAACAGTTAACTTTGGAGAGACGGGAATATGGATCGCGATAAGGCGATAAAATTCATGCACGATCTGTTGCGCATGCTAAAAGCAAAGAATGGTTCGGATCTTTATATTGCTGCTGGCGCGCCGCCGTCAATGAAAATTGATGGACAGTTAACGCCTGTATCAAAACAAAAATTGATGCCTGAACATACGATGGAACTGACTCGCGCCATCATGAATGATAAACAGATCGCTGAGTTTGAAGCGACGAATGAATGTAACTTCGCGATTAGCTTAGTCGGCGTCTCGCGCTTTCGGGTGAACGCATTAGTGCAACGCGGCAGCGTCGGCATGGTGATTCGTTTAATTACTGCTGAAATTCCCACCATGGATCAATTGTTGTTACCGATTGTATTGCGTGACATTGCGATGACTAAACGCGGTTTAGTTATTTTCGTAGGCGCCACGGGTTCGGGTAAATCAACATCACTTGCAGCGATGATTGATTACCGTAATGAAAATAGTCGCGGCCATATTATTACCATCGAAGACCCAATTGAATATGTACACAATCACAAAGGTTGTTTAGTTACACAGCGCGAAATAGGTACTGATACAGATAATTGGTCGATTGCGTTGAAGAATACGTTGCGTCAAGCGCCCGATGTTATCTTGATCGGAGAAGTGCGTGATCGTGAAACCATGGATCATGCTATTGCCTTTGCTGAAACAGGTCACTTATGTTTATGTACCTTGCACGCTAACAGCACTAACCAAGCAATGGATCGGATTATTAACTTCTTCCCTGAAGAACGTCGTCCGCAGTTATTAATGGATTTATCGTTAAATTTAAAATCGATTGTTTCGCAGCGATTGATTCGTACCATCGACGGCAATGGCCGTCGCGCAGCGGTAGAAATATTAATCAATACACCTTTAATGGCGGATTTAATGCTCAAAGGTGAAATTCATGAAATGAAAGGTTTGATGGCAAAATCGCGCGAGCAAGGCATGCAAACATTCGATCAAGCGTTATTTGTTTTGATTGAAGATGATGCAATTAGCTTAGACGAAGGTTTGCGTAACGCTGATTCTGTAAACGATTTGCGCTTGCGGATTAAACTAGACGGTAAACGCGCTAAAGATACGAACTTGTTAGATGAAGTCAAAGGCTACAATCTACAAGAAACTGAATAAATTGCGCACTGAGTTGGGAGTTAACTACATCGCATGAGCACGCCAAATCCAGTATCGCAAAATTTATTAGATCCTTATCTAAAATTAATGGCCGAAAAAGAAGCGTCGGATCTTTATTTCACGACCGGCGCGCCACCGAGTATGAAAGTACAAGGCGCATTACGCCCTTTAAGTAAATCGCGGCTCGAACCCGGCATGACAAAAAAAATTGCCTACTCGATGCTGACCGAAAAACAAATGGGCTTATTCGAAGACAATCTCGAATTAAATTTAGGTGTTAGTAAAGCTGGCTTAGGCCGTTTCCGTGTGAATTTTTATATGCAGCGCGGCGAAGTTTCCATGGTGATTCGTTATATAAAAGGCCGCATACCTAAAATTGAAGAATTAGGTTTGCCTATGGTATTAAAAGATTTAGTCATGAATAAAAATGGCTTGCTGTTGATGGTGGGTGCTACAGGTTCGGGTAAATCTACCACGCTAGCCGCAATGATTGATTATCGTAATGAAACACATGCTGGCCATATTCTGACGATTGAAGATCCTATCGAGTATGTTTATCAACATAAAAAATCTATCATTGGTCAACGTGAAATTGGTTTAGATACTCATTCATATGAAAATGCTTTGCGTGAAGCGATGCGCGAAGCGCCTGATGTAATTTTGATCGGCGAAGTACGCGATCTAGAAACCATGGAAGCCGCAATTACTTATGCGGACACCGGTCATTTATGTTTAAGCACCTTGCACGCCGTGAATGCGAACCAAGCATTAGATCGCGTGATTAATTTATTTCCGCCGCAACAGAAAAATCAAATTTTAATGGACTTGTCTTTAAACCTGCGCGCAGTAGTGTCGCAACGTTTAGTGCCCAGCAAAAGCGGCGGTCGTATTGCCGCAGTTGAAGTTATGATTAATACGCCGCACATTGCCGAATTAATTCGCAAAGGTGAGTTGGGCGGCATTAAAGAAACCATGGAAAAAGCCGGCAAAACCGGCATGCAAACGTTCGATCAATCATTATTTATTTTATACAGCGACGGCAAAATTGATCTTGAACAAGCATTAGCGTTTGCTGATTCGCGTACTAATCTTGAATGGAAAATTAATTTTGGCGGCGGCATGGATTCAGGCAAGAAAAAAGAGCCAACGCGCGACATGCCAACGATCGACCAAGATGAATTAGAAGATTTGTCGGATGAGTTGGGTGATTTGTAGTGATGGATGTAACAACAACACTGGCAAGCTATTTCACATCAGAAGCATATAAATAATAAAGACTTAGGGCTTTCGGCTCGTTTTGTGGCTATGTTTGGATCGTTATTCTTTTCTGTACCAACAGCAATGTTTGTCTGGTTTGCAATGAATGCAAGACTCGCTTCTATGGACGAATTCTTAGCAGCGGATTATTTATAGGGCGGCATTATATGCTTTTCCGGTTTTAGCTTTGTGTTCCCAAATGTGACTGCTTCGGTTTTGGGTGCAGTGGCACGGAATAATAAAGTCAGAAAACTAACGTCGTCTTGTAACAACTCAGGTTGATTCACCTCCGTTATAAAATATTGCTGAAGTAAGTTTGGTTATGACTCAGTAAGAGCATCGCTAAAGTGGAGGTTGGTTTGTTAAGCAAGATGCGCAATCTGGGTAAGACTTCTTCTAAAATGCTTCTATCCGCAGGAATAAAGTCAGAAGAGCAACTCCGCGCCATGGGCAGTGTTGCGGCATTCGTCGCTGTGAAGAACGCGGGCTGCTCCTCAAGTCTCAACTTGTTGTGGGCAATTGAAGGCGCGCTGACAAACCAAGACTGGAAACACGTATCAAGAGATGATCGAGCGTCTCTGCTTTTTCAGCTTGATGACTATGAACGTAGAGAAAAGTGAGTCAAGCAATCACTTGGTTGTTTTTCGAGCGAAGGTCAACCTAACGCCAGCGCACATGCAGGCAGCCGCCTTAGAGCAGAGAACATAAAGAGGTCAGCCGTTTAGAGAGCCTTTCACAACGCAGCGTCTCTTATAATTTGAATAATAGGCAGAAAATTAACACGAGGTTATCCCCGTTTCAGACGTTTAAAACTAAATAGTTTCGCACAAGGATGTGCTTGGCCGGATAGTGTAGCGCGCAATAGTTGTGCACCGATCATGCTATAAGTAATTCCATTACCCCCATAAGCCATCGCGAAATGCACACGTTTGTCATGTTGTTCGTGATTACCAAAAAAAGGTAAGCCATCTTTAGTTTCAGCAAATGTTCCGGCCCAGGCGAAAGCAATTTTAAGCGGCAGCAGTGGAAATAATTTATTAACACGTTTGAGTAATTTAGTTGATTTAGCCGCTACACGTGCATCACGGCGTAAGGGTATATCTATAAGATCATCTTCGCCACCGACTAATAAACGTTCGTCGCCGGTACGCCGTAGGTAAAGATAGGGACGGGCAGATTCCCATATAAGCGTTTGTTTAAGTGCCCCTAATTGATTCGGTAAAGGCTCGCTGATAAATGCATAACTACTACGATTACTGGCAACTTTTTCATCAATCCATTGTTGAGATTCATAACCTGCCGCGATAATCATATGTTTGCAGCGAATAACATGACCATCCTCCGTTTCGATTCGCAACCCACCCCGGACACTAGAAAAATGTTGTAAAGCAGTACGCGCATGGATACGTCCGCCTAATGATTGGATGCGTTTTAATAAACGATGTGTGCATTTATAAGGATCTATTTCAGCCGCTACTGCGCTTAATAATCCAATAGGTGCGTCGATACCAAAGCGCGTATTAAGAGCTGTGCGATCTAAAATAGCCAAACTGAAGCCATTCGCTTGGCGCAATAAACCTTCTTTTTGTATCTGGTTTTTGTGATACCAATGACTCGCAAAATACAAACTTTGCATCAATTGAAAATCAATACCGCGTAGATTTTTAGTTAATTTAGCTAAGGTATGAATCGCCTGTTCGCAAGATTTATAGGCGAGGAGTGCATCGGCAAGGCCATAACGTTCACTTAATGCTTGTAATTCAGTATCTATTTCATATTGTAGTAATGCAGTGCTGGCTGAAGTACTTCCCCAGCCAGCTTCGCGACGATCGATTACGCATACATTCATGCCGGCTTGAGTTAATTCATCGGCGATTAATGCACCTGTAATGCCCGCACCAACTACCAAGACATCGCACTGCAGATTTTCACCTAACCGCGGGAAAGTCTGTAACAGACCGTTTTTGACTAACCAAAATGGCAAACCGCTATTTAAATCCATGAATGCAATCTACTAACGCTATTAATTTTTCTTATCTATGGCTTGGGCTGCCTGTAAATGTTTCTTTAGGGCAGGTAAGGTGTTGTTCGCATAAGCACGAATGTCGGCATCTTTAGAATCTTTTGCGGTTTTTTCAAATAAATAAATCGCGTCTTTATGACCCTCGATCATTTCTTCGATATAAGATTCATCGAAATCTTTATAGTTTTCTTTTTGCAAATCTTTCAGATGCTTTTGATGATCGTCATTTAATTGATCAGGTAGCTGCACATTTTTGCTCGCAGCGAGCGCTTTAAGTTGGTCATTGTTTTTATTGTGTTCCATAGCCAGCATGCTGGCATACGATTTTGTGTTTTTCATAATTGCTCTAGTGGACGCAACTTCAGCAGCCCTAAGTTCAAACAGGCCGATTTGTGCCGCTTTTTGAAAAAAATCAGCGTCATTTGCGCTGACATTGCTAGCCGTTGACGTTTTCAAATTGCTATTCGTATTATCCGCTGACACATGGCCGATAATTGATAAGCTAATAAGGCCTATAAAACCACAGCTGTTGAGAATAAGTTTTTTCATAAAATAATTCCCGCATATAATTATTTTTAAAGTAAGCGCCAACTCTGTTTGGTTGAGCGCTTGTTTAGAGTTTTAATTCTATTTTTCGTTACGCATTAATAATCTATAGATGATTTCTTAATAGATCTGTGCGAAAGCGCACATCCCATTTGTTGTTAAAATCGAATATGTTATAGGACTTATGCATTCCTTAGTCGCATATAAAAACAGCCCGTCAATAATATTGAATAGGCTGTTATAAACGTGATTGATATGCGGCCCTACAGAGTTTTGCGACGCATTAATAGAAAAGATCAAGGGGTCATATTCCTTGATTTAGGGGGTGGACACCGCTAAAGTGCTAACCGTTAACTGAATGCACAGGACACTAAACGACTATGCCACGCCTACCGCGCTTTGCAATTCCCGGCCAGCCCCAACATATCATCCAGCGCGGCGATAATCGCAAAAACATCTTTCGATCCAAGGACGACTATCCCTTTTATCTAGAAAAACTCGGCGAAGCAGCGGACAAGTATTCTTGTGATATTCATGCCTATGTACTCATGCCTAACCATCTGCATTTACTGCTCACGCCGCGTGAAGAGAACAGCATTAGCAAAGTCATGCAATCCGTAGGCCGTTGTTATACGCAGTATTTTAACGATCGCTACAACCGCGCTGGCGCATTATGGGAAGGACGTTATAAAGCCACGTTGATTGACAGCGAACAATACCTATTAACCTGCATGCGTTACATAGAGCTCAATCCTGTCAGAGCGCCACAGAAAGTTAAACACCCTGCAGATTATCTTTGGTCAAGTTATCGACATAATGCGCTGGGCGAAGATAATCCGCTGATCACCGCACACAAAGAATACAAACGCTTAGCTAAAGAAGTGACCGCACGACCAGCCGCTTATCGTGAACTGTTTCGTACTCGCATACCTGAACTTACCCTAGAGGCCTTGCGTGATGCGACCAATAAAGCATGGGTGTTAGGCAGTGATCGTTTTAAACGGCGAATGGAAAAACAATTGGATAGAGCAGTAGAATCAGCAGGGCATGGCGGGGATCGGAAATCCGTGGCTTATCGTAAAGATCATGCAGTCTGACCCTTTGATTTTGCTAACGAATGAAGGGGACTTCCTCGTTCCGAGTAAACCTCGCAGTTGCGGGTTAGTCGTTATGCTTCAGAGTTATGATGACATTTCCTTTCTTGCGCCCGCTGTCGACATAGCGGTGAGCTTCAGCGATCTGTTCAAATGGGTAGCGCCGATCAATGACCGGTCTGAATGCTCCTGCCTCAGCTAGTTCCGCGAGGAAGCGCAAATCCTCTGCCCGCTCTTCTGCTGGCCCAGCGATGATCTTCATGCTGCTCGTCATTGACACCCATGGGATAGGAAGCATGTCTGGCAATCCAGCTAATACCAGCAGCAGACGGCCTCCTTCCTTGAGCGAATCCTTGCTGCGAGAGAAAGGCGCTGTGCCAACCGTATCAACAATAACGTCATAGGTTTCGCCATTCCGCGTGAAGTCCTCTCGGGTGTAGTCGATGACATGCGTCGCGCCCAGTGACCTGACCCAATCCAGGTTCGCAGCACTACATACTCCGGTTACTTCTGCCCCAAAATGTTTGGCGAGTTGTACTGCAGCGGTGCCGATACTGCCGGAAGCGCCATTTATGAGTAATTTATCCCCACGCTGAAGCTTGCCTCTCCTGAAGAAATCCAACACTGTTGTCCCGCCAAACGACATTGCGGCGGCTTCATCGTAGGTAAGGCAGCTCGGTTTCAGCGCCATCGCGCCATCTTCGGGTATGCATTTGTACTCCGCGTGAGCCGCCATTCCGAAACCGCTAATGGCAAAAACCGGATCCCCAACCTTGAACTTTGTGACGTTTTTGCCAATCGATTCAATGTCGCCGGCGATTTCTGTTCCCAGAATGGACTGCCTTGGTTTCGTGATGCCAAAAATCAGACGCGAGATGAGTCCGAATCCGCGAGGAATATTGAGACTGCGCAATCGGCAATCCGCTGAAGTGACTGTTGTTGCATGTATTTTTATCAGGACTTCGTTGTCCTTGGGGATGGGTTTCACCACCTCCTTCAGCTGAAGAACATCGGGTGACCCGTATTTTTCATACACCATTGCTTTCATGAAACCCGGAGCGTTCGGCATTAGTGTGCAAGCTCATTTTTGAAGTCTTCCCGCACAGAAGGCGGCCAATCCGGATCAACAAATTTGGTTTGAAGCGGTTTATTGTTCACGATGCCGATCTTCCCTCGATTTAACAGACAGTTTTAGTGACAGGCAAATCGCCGCTCATATTCTGGGCTGACGTAGCCTAAGTATGAATGACGTCGTTGGCGATTGTAAAACACTTCCAGTGTATTCAAATAGACTTTGCTTAGCATCGGATTTGGTTTTGTAATCTTCATGACCAATCCATTCTGTTTTCAATGTATCAGAAAAACTTTCAGCCACCGCGTTATCCAAGCATTCGCCTTTACGACGCATGCTGCAAATTAATTGATAGTCCGTCAGTCATTTTTGGTAAACACCTGAAGCATAGGTACTGCCGCGATCAGCATGTGCAATAACGGATTTGCATTTTCCTCGTCTCCACACGGGCATCGTTAATGCATCTTGAGCCGACGCGGCATTATTTTTGTCGTCCATCGACTAACTTAAAATCAAGGGGCTAAACTAATTATTTATTTCATGTGTGATGCGACTAATAAAGCTTGGGTGTTAGACAGTGATCGTTTTAAACAGTGAGAAAAACAATTGGATAGAGCGGTAGAATCAGCAGGGCATGGCGGGGATCGAAAATCGGTGGCTTATCGTAAGGAACAAGAGTCTGAGCCTTGACTCTTCTCTATGACCAAGATCGATTCCGTAATGAGCATATTATCGCAAACAAATGCAGCGAAAGAGCGTGTTGTACTTTCGCCTGAAGATGTTTGCAAACAGAAGCATGGGCAGCAAATAAAATTAAAAAATATTGTGAATGATCTGGAGCCCAATGGAGTGATTTATGAGTCTTGATGAAATAGTGAATGAATTTCGATTAGTAAGAATATCAATCCAGTCTCGCCCTTTGATTATGAATCAAGCAGTCGTAATTTTTAATGGGATCGAGTAGGAGAATGGATAGTCATCTTAAAATTAAGGTCATGATGATATTTCTCATCAACGCTTTATCAGGCAGGTACGTAAGATGAAAACGATTTGGCGATGGCTCTCCAAGGGCTTGCTATGGGTATTCGCGTTTGCAGTTGGTTTGCTGCTGGTGATGATTGCGATTAACTTCTTTGACGAAGATCTTGCACCAGAGACGACGGTTCTACTTACTGCGCCTCCTAATCAGTTTAGCGCCGATCAAAATCTTTACTTGGCCTTATTGGGGTCTGATGCTCCAATGGGTGAGTCACCGGTTGCCTTTGGTCTCGAAAAAGTCAAAGAATACGAAGTCGGTCTAGAGGCCAGACTTAAAGATCCGCGTATTGCGCTCGAGGATGTGTCGAAAAAAAATCCACGGTTACTCGACTTCAAAGGCAAGCTCGATTTCTGCCATCCGTTGCAAACGTCGTGTTGGGACAAAATCGAGAATCACAAAGACGAGATTGAGAAGTTACTCGATGACAACCGAGAACTGTACCAACGTTATCTCGCCTTAAAAAACTTTACAGGCTACTACGACACTGCGACACCGAGCTTATATTCCCCGCTGATCTATCCATCATCACAAATACGATCTTTGTTTCTTGTCAATTTTGCAGTGCAGATGAAAAGTCAAAATCTACACCAACAAAAAGCAGCACTTATGGATTTAGACGGAGATATTCGTGTTTGGCGCGCTATGTTGATGGGAGAGGGCGATCTAGTTTCAAAGATGAGTGCCGTTGCATATCTACAAGGAGACTATTTAATGCTGGCCGACATGATTGCGGATAGCACTATCGATCTGTCAAGTTTTTCAACGGAACTCGATCATATGGTGATGCAGTTCGACCAAGACGACTGGAAAATTGGCAAGATGTTCACCTACGAGTTTAGGACGATGACAAGTATATGGGATCGAATGTCTCGTGACGCAGACGCGCAATTTGATATTCGCAACGCAATAGCGGGAGATACGCCAAAATGGTGGGAACGTTATTGGAGTCGCTTCAGCCTCCATTTTTACAAAGCACGCGCAACAGTAAATCTGAACTCAAAAGTAATACAACAATTGACTAAGATGACTGACGCCGAACCAGAAAACGTTTACGTAGCTCGTGATGCATACTCGACTTGGATGAGGAAAAATCTGAGCTTTGGACTTAATTTCGCGTACAACCCTATGGGCAAAACCTTATTAGCGATCGGTGCTTCAATGTACGAAACTACCCCTTGCGTGCTTACGATGCTGCTGCGCTACAGCGCATGGTTAAGTTGGGTTATGAGATTCGTCGCCAAAAAATTACGACTAAAGAGATTCCCGCATTTATTCAACAACACCCAGAATGGGCGACTCATCCTGTGAGTGGACAAGCATTTTCTTGGGACGCAGATAAAAATGAAATCGCGATAAAACCAGTCGGCGAACAACAGAAGGATCGGCGCTTCAAAATATCCGTTTGGCAAGATAGAAAATCAAGGGGTCAGACTTTTTGAGTTCAAAATTATATTTTCATACGGCGCTATGCCCGTTGTTTATTGCGCCCCATTCGCTAAAAAGCGTTTTAGCATGAGGGTTTAATTGATTGTAAAAAATTTGACGATCACCCCATATTCTTTTTAAAGCTCAATAATAATTTCTGTGCTTGTGTAGGGTTTGCTGAAAACTCTTCGCCAGTAAAACGATAATTCATTAATTCATTATATCCCGGCAACGATTCGTTATTTTCGTTATCTAGGTTTTTGAATCCCATCGACCAATCGGGAAATTGTCTTACTTCGACGTTGTCTTGTAATAAAACCAAGGTGCCTTTGTGTCTGTTATCCAGCGATATTTTTTCATAGAGTGCGCGTACTACTGATTCTTCGCCTTCTAAGCTTTGCATAAAGTTGCCGTCTTTATATAGCAGCATGCCGCTAATGTTTAGGGTTGTATTGTTGGCGCGGCTTACGCTTAATAAATCGCGTAGTTGTTCTGTAGAAAAAGGTTGGGTTGCAGAACTGACATAAATCATGAAAAACATAAGAACTCCATCTTCGCGGACGGTATGAATTTTTTGCAATCACAGAAAGTGCTTAGCGGCGGAGATGACGTTGGGTTTAATAAAATATTACAGATCGCGTTCGATTATTTTGCCATTTACAAGTGTGAGTTGTACTTGATGATTAAATGCCCAACCATCAAACGGCGTGTTATGGCCGCGACTAATCATCTGTGCGGAATTGAGAGTCCAGTTGGCATTGGGATTAATAATGGCGATATCGGCGGGTGTGTTTACGGCTAATTGTCCTACTGATAAACCCAAAATTTCTGCGGGTTTGCGCGTCAGACAGGTTAGTACGGTCGATAAATCTAGTTGTTGCGTCGCTACCAGTTTTAAGCAAAGTGGCAATAACGTTTCTAGCGCGGAAATTCCGGGCGCTGTCATCGGAAATGGATTTGCTTTCGCATCACTTTCGTGTGGTTGATGATCGGAGCAAATAGCATCGATGCTGCCGTTACGAATACCTGCTAATAATCCTAAGCGATCAGTTTCATCGCGCAGTGGCGGCAGTACATGAGCGCGCGCGTCGAAGTGCGCAATGGCGGAATCATTTAAAAGTAATTGATGCGCGGCTACATCGGCGGTGATGTTTAAACCGCGCTGTTTGGCAACTGCAATCATTTCGACGCTGCGCGCTGCAGATAAACGTCCGAAATGGGCTTTAACGCCGACTTCTTCAATCAAAATTAAACATTGCGCTAGCGCACTGGTTTCAGCTGACACGGGAATACCCATTAAACCGAGTTGCGCGGCGATGTAACCATCGTGCGCCACGCCATCGGCGGACAGCGCCAGATCCATGGGTGAAATGTGTACGGTTAAATCGAAAGTAGCAGCGTATTCAAACGCGCGGCGTAACACGCGATTATTACTTAAGGGTTTAAACGCATTAGAAACACCTAAACATCCCGCTTGTTTTAACGCCAACATTTCACTGAGTTGTTCGCCTTTTAATCCAACCGTTAACGCGCCTAAGGTTTGTAATTTAGCGCCGCCTGCGCTCAGTGCGCGCTGTTGTATCAGTTCGACTACAGCGGGTTCGTCAATCACCGGATCGGTATCCGGTGGTAAACATAAAGTAGTAATGCCGGCATTGGCAGCGGCGCGTGTTTCGGTTGCGATCGTGGTTTTATATTCTGCGCCAGGTTCGCGTAGACGTGCTGCTAAATCAACAACACCAGGAATCACCCACTGTTTATTCGCGTCGATAATGTGATCGGCTTTAAAATTGGCGGGCGTTTTGTCGATGCCAACAATGACACCTTGTTCAATATAAAGATGAGCGACGCGATCTAATTTATTCGCGGGATCCAGCAAGCGACCGTTTTGAATGACAATGCGCGTGCTCATGTTTTTGCACTCGCTGTTTGTTGACGATTTTGCAGTGTCATTGCCATCACCGCCATGCGCACTGCAATACCATTAGTTACTTGTTCGAGAATGACTGATTGCGGCCCGTCGGCAACGCTGGATGCAATTTCAACACCGCGATTCGCAGGCCCCGGATGCATCACGATCGCATCAGGTTTTGCTAGACGCAAACGTTCAGGGGTTAAACCATAGCTGTGATAAAACTCATGTTCGCTGGGTAATAAACCACTTTGCATACGTTCTTTTTGTAAGCGCAACATGATGATGACATCCACATCGCGTAGACCTTGTTGTAAGTCATGAAAAACGCTGACACCCCATTGTGCAATAGAGGTCGGTAGTAAAGTACGTGGTGCAATGACGCGAATTTCAGCGGTGGCCATCGTTTTTAAAGCGTGAATTTGTGAGCGTGCAACGCGAGAGTGCAAGATGTCACCGACGATTGCGATGCGTAGTTTTTTGAAATCTGTTTTGTGACGACGTATCGTAAATAAATCTAATAATGCTTGGGTGGGATGTGCGTGTCGACCATCACCTGCGTTAATGACGCTAACGTGGGGCGCAACATGTTGCGCAAGAAAATTCACCGCACCGCTATCGGCGTGACGCACGACAAACATATCGCTGTGCATCGCTTCAATATTTTTGATGGTGTCGAGCAGCGTTTCGCCTTTCGAGGTTGCAGATGTCGCGATATTAACGTTGAGTACATCCGCTGATAAGCGTTTGGCTGCGAGTTCAAACGTGGTGCGTGTGCGTGTGCTGGTTTCAAAAAATAAATTGGCGACGGTTTTGCCTTGTAGCAAAGGCACTTTTTTTATAGAGGCAGTATTGAGATCAATAAAAGATTCAGATTGATCGAGAATATGTTCTATCAGCGAACGGGATAAACCCTCGGTGTCGAGCAGGTGTTGCAGTTTCCCATCGGGAGTTAATTGCAGGTTGTGGGTGCTCATGCCGTCTTAGCCGCGTAAGGGAGGCCATTATAGCGGGAATGCGGGCCGAACACGCAGCGAATTTTAGAGTGTGGCGTTAGGAAGATTTTAGATTTTGTTGCTGGGCCAACCAGCGCTGCAAAATTAAACTCGCGGCGACGCGATCATTATCACCTTTGCGGACTTTGCGATTGCGAATGCCAGTGGCGCGTTGGTGTTGCATCAGGCTATCCGCTTCACGAGAACTTAAAGCTTCGTTTTGTAAAAACACCGGCAATTGAAAACGTAGTTCTAGTGCTTTGGCAAAACGTTTGGCGGGCTCAGTCATATCGCCAGGACTGCCATCAGGGAATAGCGGTAAGCCCACGACTAATCCATGTGGGCGCCATTCGCGAACTAATTTATCCAGTGCTAACCAATCGGGTTCACCGTCTTTAGCATCAACAATGGCTACCGGCGATGCGGTGTTAGTAAACGTTTGGCCACTGGCTACGCCGATACGCTTCAAACCAAAATCGAATCCTAATAGCGAATTGATGACGGGATTTTCAGGCATGACCTGTTTGTGAGCTGAGTAAATTAAGATCTACACCCATGGCATGCGCAGCGCTTTGCCATAATTTATCGGGTGGCGTGTTAAATATCATATCGCTATCAGCGGGCATGGTTAACCACGCGCTGTCGGCGATTTCTTGTTCCAATTGTCCAGGTGACCAGCCGGCGTAACCGAGCGCAATAATATTCTCGGCGGGACCTTTGCCTTGCGCAATGACTTCTAAAATATCGCGTGAAGACGTTAAGGTGACATCGTCTTGCACGGTAAGGCTGGCTTCCCAATCACCGCTGGGTCTATGCAAAATAAAACCGCGTTCTGCTTGCATGGGCCCGCCTGCTAATAACAAACGTTCTTTGGTATTTTTGTCGGCATCGCGAATGCCGAGTTGACCAAATAATTCACCGACACGATATTCTGTAATTCGATTTAAGACGATGCCCATGGTGCCGTCATCATCATGTTCGCAAATGTAAATGAGCGCATGGAAAAAATGCGGATTTTTTAACGCGGGCATGGCGAGCAAAAAATGATGTGCAAGATGGGTTGCTGACATGATTGTCCTGTGTTGAGTACTTATATATTAAATCGGCGCCAGACAGTTAATGTGTTTGTAAATCGCCTTGCTGAAATTGCCAGGTGCGCACAATTTGTAAATGATCGGCTTTTTTACGCAGATTAGGTGGGAACGGTGGATACGGTGTGCCCATTTCAACAACGCGTTTCGCAGCGTCATCTAAAATGCGATGACCTGATGATTGAATTAAACGAATCGCAACAATGCTGCCATCCCATTTTAATTCGACTTCTAGAATCAAATCGCCTTCGAGTTTTTTTACACGCGCTTCATTAGGGTAATTGATATTGCCTAAGCGTTCGATTTTTTCTACCCATTGCTGCATGTATTGTGCAGATACAATTTCATGAGTGCTGGCGCTAACGACTAATTTAGTCGGACGTTTTGCATAAGTATCCATTGATTGATTGAGTTCGGCCGTTAATCGGGCGATTTCTAAATCATATTCAAACGGTTTTTCTTCTTCATTAACAGTCGGTTCGGTTTTTTCCATCGCTTCAGTGAGCGCGGTTTTTTCTTCCGCTTGTAATTGTGTTAGCACCCGCATTTGTTCTTGTGTGAGCGGTTTTATTTTGCCGGCTTCCATGGGTTGGGGCGCGATGCCTTGATTAATAGAAGGTTCGGTTGAAGCAAATAAATCACTGGGTCGCGCACGTTCTTCCGACGTGCCGCCGCCGGTTTGCGAGGTTTGCGCGAGATAATCGGCTTCGTCGGGGCGATCATTGTCGTGTTGTTGCACCAGAATAATATCCAGCGTCGGTGGCGGCTTTAAATTAGCCAAGTCACCCGGTACAAAAGACACGCCTAAAATAAGCACCGCATGCGCCGCCGCCGCTAAAAATAAAGTTAGGCTTAAACGATCTGCCGCGCTAATTTTTAGCGCCGCAGGCGTGGGCAGCAACATTTGTGTGGTTGCCGACGTTGGATGGATGGCTGATAAGTTTTCTTTCAACATGTGAGGCGATTCTACCGCCAACAGCGCATGGATAACTACTTTAAATTAGCTAGCCATTATCGAACGGAGGAAGTTGGGTGTTGGTTTATTTATTTACTAACAAATAGTCCAGCACTTCGTGCGTGTTTTTATCGAGCACAATAAAAACGGTGTCATTTGTGTAACGTGGGCTGTAGCGATAAAAAAGCAGATCGCCCTGATCGATTTTGTATTTGGACAGAATTTCTTTCAAGGTGGCAGCATCTACTGCGTTTTCAATATTAACGGCGGCTGTAGTCGGTAAACGATTTTGCAGAGAATTGTATTGATCTATGCGTAAATGCGGAATGGGATAACCCGCTTTATACATTTCGTTGAAAAATGTTTTACGTTGCGCCTTGTCGGTAGGCGGCACAATTTCATAAAGCGCAGGCCAGCTGACTAGGTTGGTATTCGGTGTATCGGCTTGAATGTTTAATGCCGCAAGTTGATTCTGCGCATCTTTTAATTGTGACGGAGTAAAACCGATGGCGGCATTGCTTGCAAAAGTGATGACTGCCGGTCTGCTATGGTAGACAGTGATGATGCCTATTATTAAGGCGATGATTTGTAATGTGGCAATAACGCTGACATCCAGCGTAAGACCAGGTTTGTGTTTCTTAAAAAACATGAGCGTGAGTGCTGGGCCTAGGACGATGTCGACACCCGCAATAATTCGTAAACCTTGCCAACCGCCGTCGGTATAAAACAAGGCAGCGGGATACCAAATAAAAATGATTAATGCCGATAATATTGAAAAAATAACTAAACCGATTATTAAGTGCACGGAAAATGCGCGCAGCCGACTGAATTGCCCTAACCAAGCATCGCTAGATTTTGTTTTTTGTTTCCATGAAGTCGACATAGTGTTCCCGCCGGTACCCGATTAGCTAATTTTATAAATTATTTTTTAAATTTTACAAGTAGCTGTTGTTCAATTATTTCGAGTAAGTCATTCGCGATATTTAGATTGCACTGAGCATCGAGTTCTCGAATGCAAGTAGGGCTGGTGATATTAATTTCTGTTAGGTATTCGCCAATAATATCGAGCCCCGCGAATAATATGCCTTCGGCTTTTAAAAATACGCCGACTTCTTCTGCGATCACGCGATCCCGCGCGGTTAAAATTTGCGCTTCGCCGCGACCACCTGCGGCAAGATTGCCGCGCAATTCGCCTTCCGAAGGGATGCGCGCTAAAGCATATTCAACGGGTTTGCCGTTAATAACTAAAACCCGTTTATCACCTTGTTTGATCGCTGGTAAATACCGTTGCGCCATAATAGTGACGTGATCGTGTTGGGTCAGTGTTTCGAGAATAACCCCGGTATTGCCATCGCCATTTTGTAAACGGAATACCGATTGCCCGCCCATCCCATCCAAAGGTTTAACGACGATATCTTGTTGTTCAGCAAGAAATTCGCGGATGCGTGAGCGTTGATTCGTGATCAGTGTCGGCGCGCATAAATCCGGGAAGCGACTGATAGTGTATTTTTCGCTGAAATTACGCAGCGCCGCAGGATTATTCACAATGAGCGTGCCGTGATTTTGTGCGAGTTGTTCTAGCCAATAAGTGGCGTAGATGTATTCCATGTTAAACGGAGGATCGACACGCATTAACACGATATCTAAATCCGCAGTGGTGAGAGTGCTGGCTTCTATTTCAAACCAATGTTTAGTGTCATTAAACACGCGCAGTGTGGCGAGTTGCGCGTGTGCTTGGCCGTCACGCGTATAGATATCGGCCGTTGTCATGTAGTGCAAAGACCAACCGCGTGCTTGCGCGGCGAGCAACATTGCGAGCGTAGAATCTTTTTTAGGATTGATGCGTTCGATGGGATCCATCAGCACGCCTAGTCGTAGCGACATGTTTACAATTCTCGTTTTATTTTTAAATGAGTGATCACGTATTTTATGATTCGTTTATCACGATCGTGCTTTGTTGAGCGATTTCTTTGGCAGCAGCTAACAACGCTAAACGCGCAATAGCGCCGTAAGCATAAAAACGGTTGGGTATTGCATCGGGTTGTTGGGTTTTATCAGGTACATTGCAAGGCTCAACAAAGGCTAATGGTTCAAAGTGCATGCCGGGTGAATTTAAATTTTCCATCGAGGTTTTTTGCGAGTGCACGCGATAAAAGCCACCGATCACATAATGTCCCACCATATAGACCACCGGTTCGGCGGACGCATTTTCGCCTATCGTTTCAGAGGTATAAACACCTTCTTGAATCAATACCCGTTGTACGCGTAAACCTTCTTTTGCGGAGCTCATGCTGGTGCGTTGTTTGCGATTCAGGTGACGAATTTCGTCAACACTGGAGACGCTCATAATGCCCATACCGTAGGTGCCGGCATCCGCTTTGACAAATACATGGGGTTTGCGATCAATGCCATTTTTCCGGTACTTCACACCAATGGACGCTAATAATTCGCCTACCGCGTGTTCTAAGCATTCGGTACCTTCCCGGCTCATAAAATCAATTTGGCCGCAGTTGCGAAATAACGGATCGATAAACCACGGATCAATATCAATAAGTTCGGCGAATTCGGTAGCAAGATCGTGGTAAATCGCAAAATGTTGGGATTTAAGACGATTAATCCAACCTAATGCCAACGGGGGAATAACGATTTGTTCCAGATTTTCTAAGATAGGCGGGCGACCACCACTTAGGTCGTTATTCAGTAACACCACGCAAGGATTATAGTCCTGCAATTTAAGGCGATTACCTTCACGTAATAATGGCTCCAGTTGTAAAGAACGCCCCGACGGTAAATTATCAATGGTCATGCCGCTGCCGATATCGGGCAATAAAGAACCAATTCGAACTTTGTAGCCTGCTTGTTCAATGATGTGTTTGAGCGTGGCAACGCTATCAAGATAGTAAAGATTACGTGTGTGGTTTTCTGGGACTAGCAAAATGTCGCACGCGTTAGGACATAAACGTTCCATCGCCGATTGCACGGCATGGATAGCTAAGGGGAAAAAGGCGGGGTTTAAATTATTAAAACCGGCGGGGAATAAGTTGGTATCTACGGGCGCCAGTTTAAAGCCGGCATTGCGCAAATCCACGGAGGCATAAAAAGGCGCGGGAGTTTGTAGCCAGCGTTGGCGAAACCAAGTTTCGATATCGGTTTGGCGGGTCAATAAACGCGACTCGATCTGGTGCAAAGGACCGTTGCTCGCAGTCGTTAAATGGGGGACTGCCTGAAAAATGGGAGCATTCATCGTTTGATACCATGTGAGAAAAGAGCGTTGTGGTAGTTTAGCTGAATAAGGCCGCGCTTCGTTTATTTAGCGTCGTGGATATTTTGTTGGAGTAAGCGAATGGCGTGCTCGTGGGAATTTTTTAGGCGGTCGGATAACAATAGTTAGAGAGTAATGAGTGATTTTAAGCCAATCATCAAGAATATCGGCTAAGTGGCTTATTTTGTGTGCATTTTTATTGCTTAGAAGAGTCAGTTGGGCTACATTTTGGAACGCTCGACCCCGAGTGCGTTTGGCCTATGGGGACGAACAAAAAACAGCTGGTTATTGCCTTGAAGGCATAACCGGATAATGGATAACCGCGACAAAGATCACGTAGGCTTATGAGCGAAGAATTAACTGGCCTCAAGGTCATGGTCATTGATGATAGTAAAACTATTCGGCGAACTGCCGAAAGTTTACTTAAAAAAGTGGGCTGCGAAGTTATCACCGCGAGTGATGGTTTTGAGGCTTTAGCTAAAATCAGTGAGCACAAACCCGACATTATTTTTGTCGACATCATGATGCCGCGTTTGGATGGTTATCAAACGTGTGCGCTGATTAAAAACAACAGCATGTTTAAATCCACGCCAGTGGTGATGTTGTCGAGCAAAGACAGCATTTTTGATCGCGCGCGGGGCCGTATTGTCGGTTCTGAAAAATACTTAACCAAACCTTTTACTAAAGAGGATTTGTTAGGCGCTATTAAAGAGCATGTTGGCAGTTAATGCGTAAAACAAAATTCCAAGGAATGAACGTACGTTGTCTGCTGGAGAGACGGCCATGAAAATTTTAGTTGTTGATGATTCCCCTACTGAAACCTATGTCGTTAAAACCTACCTTGAAAAGCATCATTATGAGGTATTGGTAGCGAACACCGGTGAAGATGGCGTGCGTTTAGCGCAAACCGAATTACCCGATGCCATTTTGATGGATGTGGTAATGCCCGGCATGAATGGTTTTCAAGCCACGCGCCAACTGACTAAAGATGCGCGTACGGCGAATATCCCCATCATTATGTTGACCACCAAAGGCGGTGCTACCGATAAAGTATGGGGCATGCGTCAAGGCGCTTTGGATTATTTGGTCAAGCCGGTAGAAGAAGATGATTTAATTGGCCGGTTAGGCTCTTTATTAGGCAGCGTTTGATGCCGGCAAATGTAACGCCGGTGGTATTGTTAAAAGAGTTAGACGCACATGCACGTGCGCGTGAAGGTCGTGGACAACATCGGACGTTGCAGAAAACTACCGAATGGCGTGGTTTAGGTTTTAAAATTGGTGAAACCGAATTGATCGTTAATATGGATCAAGTATCGGAAATTTTAGAAACGGTTAATTGCACACGGATCCCTTGGAGCCGTTTTTGGTTTTACGGTATTGCGAATGTGCGTGGCACGTTAGTGCCGATCATGGATGTTCATGGTTACTTGTATGATACGCGGCGCACGGTAAAACGCGGGGATCGGACTATTTTGTTTCGTTTAGGTACGTCGCTAGTGGGTTTGGTAGTAACCGGCGTGACAGGTTTGAAGAACTTGAGCGCAGAAGAATTTGTAAATGCGCAAGCCATCGTTGATGAAAAGCTCGCGCCGTATACGAAAGGTCATTTTCGACGCGGCTATGATTCATGGCCCGTTTTTGATTTCCATGCGTTTACGATGAATGAAAAATTTTTAGACATTGCCGAACGGCAGCACGCGTGATGCTGAAGACATCTCGTTTGTGTAAAGCATTTAACGGAGAGTAGTTATGGGTTTATTTGGCCAAAGCATGCGCAGACCGACGGATTTTCGTGGATTGCTAGTAGGCAATGCATTGAAGTTTTTCGTTGCCGTTGCCGGTTTTGTATCGTTGGTGGTCGTTATCATCACGTTCTTGTTTGCATGGTTTATGAATCAATTCAATAGTGAAAACCTGGGTTACATTGCCGAACAAAAATTACTGTCGCAACGCATTACTACCACTGCGGTAGAAGCCGCCAGCGGTAACTCTGCTGCGTTTGAACGCTTAGAAAAATATCGCGATCGTTTTCAAGAAACGTTGAATATTATTCGCAATGGTAATCCTGAAACAGGTTTGCCTGCGTTTCCTGAAACACCAGAAAAAGATTTGGAAAACATGGTCAACAAATGGGAGCAAGACTTCCTGTTGAACATAAATGTCATTATCAGTAATCGCGATTCAGTTAAGAATGTGGCAGCGCGCGTAACTGAAGTAACGAAAGCGCTTAAAGAGATTGAAAGTATAGTGGAAAGTTCGGCCGGTGATTTGGTGCAAGACGCCAACAATATGCAAACTTTATATATGGCATCGCGACAATCTTTATTTGTTGAGCGTGCTCAAAGTAACTTGAATTTAATTTTAAATGGCAATCAAGAAGCGGCAACCGCAGTTGAGCAGTTTGGTCGCGACTTTGATTTCTTTGGTCGCGTACTAGATGGTCTATTACATGGCAGCCAAGAATTAAACATTCCGCGCGTTAAATCGGATCGAGCAGTAACAAAATTAGTGCAAGCCCAAAAAATTGTTACGTCAGTGGAGGGTGCGGTAGCGACGATTGTTACTCAAGCGCCGTTGTTGTCTGAAGTAAAAGATGCAGCAGGAGATATTCAATTAACATCTCCTGAGTTATTAGAAGCTGCCGTACGTTTAGAAAAAGCCATTAATGAATTAGATGATCAAAATGGCGGGACGATTGTGGTAGGTATTTTGGCCGCTTTGATCACGGTATTTTCTGCTGGCTTGTTAACTGTATTACAGTTCCGCGATGCGCGTTATCGTGCGGCCGAATCACAAGAAATTAATCGTCGTAATCAAGAAGCTATTTTGCGTTTACTAGATGAAATGACTCACCTTGCAGAAGGTGATTTAACCGCGCACGCGACCGTAACGGAAGATATTACCGGCGCTATTGCGGATTCTATTAATTTCTCTATCGACGCATTGCGTTCGTTGGTAGAAGCTATTCACAATACAGTAGCGCGGGTATCGCAAGCGACTCGTCAAACGCAAAATATTGCGAATCGTTTGACCGATGCATCGCAACAACAAACTAGTGAAATTACGACTACTACCAATGCTATTTCGCGCATGGCGAAAACCATGGAGCAAGTATCGAAGAACGCTTTGAATTCTTCAGAAGTAGCGCTGAAGTCAGTTGAGATCGCGCATAAAGGTGCGGAAACGGTGCGTCGTAATATTGAAGGTATGGATTCCATTCGTGAAACGATTCAAGAAACGTCAAAACGAATTAAACGATTGGGTGAATCATCGCAACAGATCGGTGAAATCGTATTGCTGATTACTGATATTGCCGACCGTACGAATATTCTAGCGTTAAACGCCGCCATTCAGGCTTCATCGGCCGGTGATGCGGGCCGCGGTTTCGCGGTGGTCGCGGACGAAGTTCAGCGTTTGGCAGAACGTGCCTCGGCTGCAACAAAACAGATCTCCGTGCTGGTTGAAACCATTCAGGCGGATACGAATGAAGCGGTCAGTTCGATGGAACAAAGCACCGCGGGTGTAGTAACGGGTGCGAAACTCGCAGAAGATGCGGGCGCGGCGTTGAATGAAATTGAATCGGTTTCTAAACAACTGGCAGATTTGATTCAAGGCATTTCACGTCAAGCGAGTGAACAAGCTGGAAATGCAATTGAGATTTCACAATCAATGAATGTTATTCAAAACATTACTAAAGAAACGTATGAAGGTACGGGCGAAGCAAGTCAATCGGTAGGTAACTTAACGGAACTAGCCAACGAATTACGGCAATCAGTTTCGGGCTTTAAGCTGCCAGAATCCGGTGATGTCACCACTGTGGCGATTAACTAGAGCGGGCTTGCGAGCTAGCTCCGGGTTTTCATTATGCAGTTGGGAAACACAGTCCAATTTAATTCGCTCAAATGGGTTAAAGAAGAGCTCCAGCAGATCATCGTTGAAATTCAACGGATGTTGGAAGCTTTTATTGAAGCACCAGATGATCGCGGACGTCTTGATGAAATTATTAATTTATTACGCCAAGTCCGCGGGACTTTGTCGCTTGTTGAAATATATGGCGCGTCTTTATTATGCGAAGAAATGGAAGAAGTGGTTCGTGGTTTACGCGATGACACTGTTCCCAACCGTGAAAATGCAGAAGAAGTTTTATTAGCAGCGGTTTTTAAATTACCCAGTTATCTTGATAGTTTGGCTGCTGGCAATAAAGACGTGCCAATGGTGTTGTTGCCTTTATTAAATGATTTACGTGCTTGTCGCAATGCGGCTTTATTATCTGAAAATGTTTTGTTCTTTCCTGATACCTCTGTTGCTACGGGTACTTACGATGGTGCGGCAAGTGCTGCACAAAAAAGCAGTGGCGAAGATATCCAAGCGCTCGCCAAACAATTGCGTCATCACTATCAATTAGGCTTGTTAGGTTGGTTTAAAGGCCAAGATTCAGAAGCGGGTTTAAAGCGCATGCGGCAAGTGATTAGTCGCTTACGCCGCGCCGCTAATGATGATGCGAGTCGGCGTTTATGGTGGGTGTCACTCGCGATTACTGAAGCCTTAGCAAAAAAAGGTGTTGATGCGAGCGTTGCATTGAAGTCTTTAATGGGTAAAGTTGATAGACAAATAAAAAATCTGAGCGAGCAACCCGAAAAAACCTTTGTCAAAACGTTACCAGAACAACTCACAAAAAACATTCTGTATTACGTAGCACGCGCTAAACCAGTTAGCGACACTATCGTGCAAGTTCAAAAAGATTTTAATTTAGATCGTTATTTAGCGAGTGATGAAGATCGCGCGCGCGCCGAACAACAAATGACCGGGCCAACTCAAGAGCTGCTAGAAAAAGTCGCGGAAGCGGTGCATGAAGATGTTAATCAAGCCAAAGATTTGCTCGAAATCTTCGCGGAGACGGCCAATAAAGATATTAATCGTATTCGGGAAGTCTTACCTTTATATACCAAGATTGCTGATACCTTAGGCATGTTGGGAATGGGCGGAGCACGCGAAAGCGTATTAGATGGCCGTAATAAATTAGACGCCGCTATTAAACTAGATACTGCACCATCAGAAAATGCATTGATGCAAGCCGCCGGCGTTTTGTTGATTGTCGAAAATGAACTTGAAGCCTATGTTCATCATCGTCAGCCAGAACCAGCCAATGTTAATGCGCGTGTTAGTGAAGCCGATAATAAAACCACTTCCGATAATCAACGTGTTATTGGTGCGGTTGTAAATGAAGCTTATAAAAACATTTCGCGATTAAAAGATGCATTTTTACGTTATGTCCAAGATAACGAAGTCGAGCATTTAAAAGAAATTCCACCAGCATTAAAAGAGTTAGCCGGCGCAATGTTCGTTTCGCCTTTAGACGCTGTGGTGGGCGTGATTGCAGGCATGCACGATTATTTTGTACAAACCTTAATTGCTAAACCGCGCCCATTATCGGAGCGGGAACAAGATCGCCTAGCGGATGTTGTCACCAACATAGAATGTTTTCTTGAGGCGGCCGCTGAAAATCGTATGGAAATGGATTTATACGTGGCAGCGGCAGAAGATGCATTGTCACGCTTGCGTTCAGGTAATGTGCAGGGCGATGTTTCAGAATATGAAAATGACGACAATATTTTTGAAGACGATGGCATCAGTTTAGATGATTTAACCTCTGAGTTTGAGGCGGTTGACGGCGAAGGTAATGGCCCTACTTTAGAAGATATAACGGGCGAGTTATCCGCCTTAGCGGCTGACTTAAGTTCAGACATACATTCACTTGATATCGATGCAGCGGTTGTTGATGATGAAATGAATTTCTCATCGAGAGTAATTGCATCAGCTCCCGCTGCGACGGTTCCAGTTTCTAAAAAACGCCTCCTTAGCCATGCGGAACTGACAGAGAAATACGCGCATCTGCAAATTATTGGCCAAGATGCCGATGAAGAAATTCTAGAAATTTTTATTGAAGAAGCATTAGAAGAATTAAATCGCTTAAATGAATATTTCCCGCTGTGGCAACAAGATCATGGCAGCGGTGAAGCGGTTACCACTATTCGTCGTTCTTTCCATACCTTAAAAGGCAGTGGCCGATTGATGGGCGCAACGCTCATTGGTGAGTTTGCTTGGGCGATGGAAACGATGTTGAATCGTTTTATTGAAGGCACTATTAATACTTCGCCTGCATTATTTGCAGTCATTGAAGAAGCAATTACCGTTCTGCCGCAACTTATTGCGCAGCTGCGCGGCGACGAACAACCCGCCGATAATGTTTTTGAATTAATGCAGCAGGCAGAACAAGTGTCGTTAGGTGCATTACGTCGCATGGATGAATCCACGCTTGCGGAAGAACCGGCTGAATCCGAACAAATTTTATTAGAAGTTGCTGATGGTGATGTCAGTAATGATATCGGCGATGACGATAATTTCGGCGGCGAAGAAATGGCGCGCGAAGAAATTATGTTGGAAACAACTAGTGTGCCCATGGCCGCACGACGCAGTACGGATTCTATTGAATTAGATAATTTTGCTGATATAGATGAACTAGATCAATTCGCTAACATTGAAACGCCTTCTGCTAGTGATTCTTTAATAGCCGAGCTCGATGGAATTAATTTAGAAGAACCTTCTTTAGATGAGTTTGGCCACGAAGATTTTTTTGCTGAAGCCGATAATGACAGCAGTGATAACGATGAAATAGAGTTGTTGTCTCTGGAAGAGGAGATTGATACTGCAAAAAAGCTCCCGACAAACGTCGGCCCCGCAGTACAGATTGACTCTGTACTATTAGAAATATTTACCGATGAAGTTCGTCATCTCAATAAAGTTATCACCGGCTTTACTCAAACAGCTCGACACACCAACGTAACAGCAAAAGACAAAGAAGTTTTAATTCGTGCTTTACATACTATGCACGGCAGCGCTAAAACTGCGAAATGTAAAGGCATGGCTGAAATGGCCAAAGCGATGGAGTTGCATTCTAATAATCTCATCGAACTAGGTGAGCAATGGGCCGCATTAGAATTAAGTTTATTAGATGAATTAGTGCGTTATGTTGACGCTAGTTTGGAATACTTGCACGAACACACCGCAGAATTAATTGACGAGCAAAATTTAACAATACGCTTGCAGGAATGTTTGGCGCAAAGCCAGCCGCGGGTTGAATCGTTTCGAGAAACGCAACAACAAAAAACCGGTTCGATGATTACCGAAGAAATAGATTCTGAGTTGCTCGATATATTTATGGAAGAAGCGCCTGATATGGTGGAATCCACCGATCATGCATTGCAGACCTGGTTAGAGTCAGGTTATAGCACAGAAAGTTTTTCAGAAATCTTGCGTCAGTTGCATACCTTAAAAGGCAGTGCGCATATGGCGAGTTTGTCGGGCATCGGCGATTTAGCGCATGCCATGGAATCTTTATTTATTCCTATCGGCAACAAAAAACTAAAGATGACACCGGCTTTGCAACGAGTATTACAAGAAGCAGTGGATCGATTGTCCAGCATGTTAGAACAAGTGCGACAAGGACAAATGCCCTATCTAACGCCTGAATATGCTGCGTTATTGGAAGCTGCGCGGCACGGCAATCTGCCAGAAACCACCGCTGTCCATCAGGCCGTACAAGTGCCCGAAGAGCCCGAAAAAACGGGGTCGAATGTGATTTTTGCAGCAGACGTATCATCGGCTGAAGCGCAAATGTTAGCAGTGCGTCGCGAAATGGATGCGAAGCAAGCGATTGGTTTTGACATGCCCGATGTCACTGATGTCGGCGATAAAGATTTACCGAGTGCGGCTACACAAATCCAACAAGATTTGATTCGCGTACGTGCTGATCGTTTAGATGCGATGGTAAATTTTGCTGGCGAAGTAAATATTTATCAATCTCGATTAGGTAAACAATTTACCGATATTACTTTCAACTTAGGTGAATTAGAACAAACAGTACGTCGTTTGCGCTTGCAGTTACGTGATATGGATATGCAAACCGAAGCGCAAATTGCTTCGCGTGTTGAACGAGAAATGGATAATCCAAATGAAGATTTTGATCCCTTAGAAATGGATCGTTATTCTAATATGCAACAGCTATCGCGTTCTTTAGCTGAAAGCGCCAATGATATTGAAAATATTCGTGATGCCTTAGGTGATTTGGTACGTGATTCAGAAGTAATGGTGTTGCAGCAATCGCGTGTTAGCACCGAGTTGCAAGAAGAATTACTGCAAACTCGCATGGTGCGTTTCGAAGGCTTAACCAATCGATTGCGTCGTTTGGTGCGTCAAACGGCACAACAATTAAAAAAGAAAGTCGAATTAAGAGTCTTAGGCGCGGAGCAAGAAATTGATCGTAGCGTGCAAGATCGGATGTTGGCACCGTTAGAGCATATGCTGCGCAACGCGGTGTTTCACGGCATTGAAACACCCGAAGAACGTCGTGCTGCTGATAAAAATGAAACGGGTATTATTCAAGTCTCCATTGAACGCGACGGCTCTTATATTGTTATGAATGTCGCTGATGATGGCCGCGGCATTGATCCTGCCATTATTCGACGCAAAGCCATTGAAAAAGGTTTGATGGCCGCCAATGATCCTCGCAGTGATCAAGAAGTCATGCAGTTTATTTTGCACGAAGGTTTTAGTACCGCGGATAGCGTGAGCCAACTTGCCGGTCGTGGTGTCGGCATGGACGTAGTGGATACTGAAATTAAAGAGTTAGGCGGTTCATTAATCATTAATTCGAAGAAAGGCAAAGGTACTGTTTTTAGTATTCGTTTGCCATTAACCTTAGCGATTAATCAGGCACTATTAATTCAAGTCGGCGAAGATGTTTACGCTATTTCCTTAGCGGTCATCGAAGGTGTCGCGCGTATATCAAATCAAGATGTTGAAAAAAATCTCAGTGGGGAAGTAACAGAGTATCAATATGCCGGTGATGCTTATCACATGTTCTATTTGGGTTCGGTTTTAGCAGTACCTAAACCCGCTAATTTAAATACCGAAACTCAGTTTTCATTATTGCTTATCCGCGCGGGCGAACGCCGCCTAGCAGCTTATGTTGATAATATGTTGGGTCGTCGCGAAATCGTCGTAAAACCCGTGGGTTCACAAATTTCTTCTTTGCCCGGCATATCGGGTGCCACGATCTTAGCTGATGGTCGTGTTGCGTTAATTTTAGAACCTGGCGCATTAATGCGTTCAGAGCGCGATACAGCGCTAACGCAATTTGAAGCAGAAGCGGAAGAACAACAAGTTGAACAAACCATTACGCACGCAACTCGTAGCAAACACGTAGTCATGATAGTGGATGATTCAATCACCATTCGTAAAGTAACCGCGCGTATTTTGGCGCGGCATAATTTAGAAATTCTAACGGCTAAAGATGGTTTAGACGCAATTGAACAATTACGTGATCATATACCTGATTTGTTCTTGATGGATATTGAAATGCCACGTATGGATGGTTTCGAATTGGCTTCGCATGTGCGCGGTGATCCGCGTTTGCAACACATTCCCATTATTATGATTACTTCTCGCACCGGCGAAAAACATCGAGAACGTGCACGCAAAATTGGCGTTGAGCGTTATTTAGGCAAACCTTTCCAAGAAGTGGAATTAATGCAAGAAATTGATGCTTTATTAGGTCGCGAATCTGTCTAGGAGTGATGCATGAGCGACACCATACAATGTATGTTACTAAGCATGTATGAACAACAATTGTTGTTACCTGCAAGCGTGGTGGTAGATATTATTAACGGCCGCGAATTGGATATCGTCGTGGATGCGCAAGGTGGTTTGATTGGTAAAGTGCAGTGGCGAGGATGGACTGTACCCTTGTTATCGTTTGAAGCGGCAGTTGGCGATACTATTCCTAAATTTAATATGCAAACTAAAGCCATCGTCTTGCATGCGTTGTCAGAAGATGACGAGGAATTGTTACCCTATATTGCATTAACGGCGCAAAAAGATCCTACGCCTTTAGTATTAGGTGAAGCGCAGTTAAAAGTAGTGGACTATGGCGAACACAGCAGTCATGGTTTAGTGAACATGAATATTCAAATCAATGGCGATATTATTGCTGCGATCCCTAACTTCGAAGCATTGATGACCTATACACATCGTTATTGGCAATAAACACTTTTAAATAAAATCTCCCCAGCGTGCTTGCAAAATGCTAATGCCGGTTAACGCAGCCGTTTCTGTGCGCAAAATACGCGGCCCTAAACGTAAACCTTGCCAATTTTGTTGATACGCCGCCTCACGTTCTTTATCGCTTAAGCCACCTTCTGGCCCAATAAATAATGCCGCCGATGTTATGTTGGTCGGCAATGATTGCACAGTCTGCGCGCCTTGTGGATCAAGTAATAAACACGCATCTAAATTCGTGCACGCATCTAGCCATTCGGGCACATTTAATGGTGCGTGCAATGTAGGCAAATAACAACGACCTGATTGTTCACACGCAGCAATTATAATCGCTTGCCAATGTTCCATTCGTTTGGTTTCGCGCTTAACATCCATGCGTGTTTGAGTGCGCTCAGTAATGATGGGCGTGATACGTTGCACGCCTAGTTCGACTGCTTTTTGAGTCACCCAGTCCATACGATCATTGCGGCAAATGCCTTGACCGAGATGCAAGGCTAGCGGTGATTCGCGCGGAGAAATAATCTTACTTTGCAATAATGCGTGTGCATGTTTGCCTTTTACTTCTAAAGTCGCACTGTATTCATTACCCTGGCCATCGAAGATGTTGCAACTCATTCCAGATTCAAAACGCAACACCGTTACCAGATGATGGCGCGCGCGTTCATCTAGATTAACTGTTTCACCAGCGTGTAATGGCGTTGGTAAATAAACACGAGTGTTGCGCATGTTATGAAATTAATCCCTACTTAGTCTTTAAGAGCAAAAGCGATGCTGTTTTTAGCGACGCTGCCTAATTGTCTTATTTCTGCTTCGCTAATAATGTAAGGCGGCATAAAATAAATGACATTCCCTAATGGTCGCAATAAAACCTCGTTCTTTAACGCGTGTTGATAAACTTTTAAACCACGGCGTTCTGCGGCAGGGAAAGGTGTGCGGTTAGCTTTATCTTTAATCAATTCAATCGCCAATATCATGCCGTGTTGACGTATTTCAGCTACCTGCGAATGGTCGACTAAATCAGCCACCGCAGCATGCAATAAACGAGATTTATTTTGATTGCTCAATAACACATCATCAGTTGAAAAAATATCCAAAGTAGCGAGCGCTGCGCTACAGGCAAGTGCATTGCCGGTGTAACTATGCGAATGCAAAAATGCTTTTTGGGCCGCGTAATCATCGTAAAAAGCGGCGTAAATAGATTCACGAGTTAACACGGCTGATAATGGCAAATAACCGCCAGTTAAACCTTTAGATAAACACATAAAATCAGGCGTGATGTTAGCTTGCTCACAGGCAAATAAAGTACCTGTACGGCCAAAGCCCACGGCAATTTCATCCGCGATTAAATGCACGTGATAACGATCGCAAGCCTCGCGCAATTTAGTTAAATAAATAGGATGATACATGCGCATACTACCCGCGCATTGTACTAAGGGTTCTACAATCACCGCGCAAGTGTGTTGATGATGCTCGGCTAATAACGCTTCCATCTTGGTGAATTGTTTTAAGCTGTAAGCTTCCCAGCTTTCGCCTGCCTCACAATAAAAACAATCCGGTGACGGCGCAGTAATCACTTCCATCAATAAAGGTGCGTAGGTATCTTTATATAAAGCTACATCACCCACGGCTAATGCACCTAAGGTTTCGCCGTGATAACTATTTGCTAACGTAATAAATTTAGTGCGTTGGGTTTGGCCACTATTTTTCCAATAGTGAAAACTCATTTTTAACGCGACTTCAACGGCTGCAGAACCGTTGTCTGCATAAAATACGCGATGCAAACCGGGAGGTGCGAGCGCGATTAAACGTTCGGCGAGTTTAATGGCAGGCTCATGACTGAAACCCGCGAGCATGACATGTTCTAGCGTGTGTAACTGTTGTTGAATCGAGGCATTAATACGAGGGTTATTATGCCCAAATAAATTTACCCACCAAGAACTCACCGCATCTAAATAACGATTGCCATCAAAATCATGCAACCACACACCTTGTGCAGATTGAATCGGCACTAAAGGCAGCCATTCATGATCTTTCATTTGGGTGCAAGGATGCCAGAGGACGGCAAGATCGCGTTCGATCAGTTGTTGATTATTCATATTGTGCATTGTAATACAGTCAATGCGGAGAAGGGAGATATAGGCCAGATATTACGACAGCTTGAAAAACCATTTCAGAACCTGTCAGAAGGCTTGGCACGCAGGATCCTATTAATTTTATTTATAGTATGAATTTTTAATCACCCAAATTCGTATAGATAAGCCCAAATATGTAACACAAACACAGCGAGTTTAGTATGGACATCAATATTGGTATTAGTGAGCAAGATCGTAAAAACATCAGCCATGAGCTTTCTAAACTATTGACGGACGCTTATATCTTGTACTTGAAAACGCATAATTTCCATTGGAATGTGACGGGAACTATGTTTCAAACCTTGCATTTATTGTTTGAAACTCAGTACAACGAATTAGCTTTAGCCGTTGATTTGGTTGCAGAGCGTATTCGTGCTTTAGATTTTCTGGCGCCGGGTACTTATGTAGAATATTTGAAGTTAGGTTCTATTCAAGAAACCACGGGTGTACCTAAAGCCGTTGATATGATTAAATTATTGGCAGAAGGTCAAGAAGCGGTGGTTCGTACTGCGCGCGCAGCCTATCCGATGGTGCAAAAAGCATTTGATGAAGCGAGTGCAGATTTGTTAACTCAGCGCATTCAGTTGCATGAAAAGAATGCGTGGATGTTGCGGAGTTTACTAGAGAGTTAATTAATGTTTTATAAGCCTAAATTTTTCCACAACGCTAACGTCGGTTCGGTTTGATTCATAGTATAAAAATGTAATCCCGGCGCACCTGCTTCTAATAAGGTGTGACATAAATTAGTAACTACTTCGGTGCCGAAGTCGCGAATCGCGGCTTCGTCATCGCCGTAGGCTTCAAGTTGTTTGCGAATCCAACGCGGAATCTCTGCGCCACAGGCATCGGAAAAACGTGCCAGGCGCGTGTAGTTAGTAATCGGCATAATGCCCGGCACGATGGGTAAATTAATGCCCATTTTTTCGCAGCGTTCCACAAAATAAAAATAGGAATCTGGATTATAAAAATATTGAGTGATGGCGCTATCGGCACCGGCGTCTGCTTTGCGTTTAAAGTTTTGCAAATCTTTTTCAGTAGAATGTGCTTGTGGATGCGTTTCTGGATAAGCTGCAATTTCAATAAAAAAATCCTTACCGGTGGTTTTGCGAATGAATTCAACTAATTCATTCGCATGATTAAATTCGCCACGAGCAGGGTCGCCGGAAGGCATGTCGCCGCGCAAAGCGACTAAATGTTTAATGCCGGTTTGTTGATAATGAATTAATAACTCAGCGATTTCGGTTTTGCTAGACGCGACACATGAGATGTGTGGTGCGGCATCGGAGCCGGCGCTTTTAATGTCAGCGATGGTTTCTAGGGTACGATCGCGAGTAGAACCACCTGCACCAAAAGTCACGGAAAAAAAGCGCGGCTTTAATGCGGCTAATTCGCTATGTACTTTTAAGAGTTTTTGTCGACCTTCGGCTGTTTTGGGTGGGAAAAATTCAAAACTAAAAGTCGGTACGTGCAGGCGTTGTGATTCCATATTTTATTTTTCCTGAACGGGCGATAATATTTTTTTTATAGAATGTTATCGCCCTTGGCGGGAGCTAATTAATAACGATAATGATCGGGCTTATAAGGACCATCTGCTGAAACGCTAATGTATTTCGCTTGTGTTGGTGTCAGCTTAGTTAGTTTGGCGCCAATTTTACCTAAATGTAATGCGGCGACTTTTTCATCAAGAATTTTTGGCAGGATATACACTTGGTTTTTATATTGACCGTTGTTATTCCATAATTCGATTTGCGCCAACGTTTGATTGGTAAATGAATTCGACATTACAAAACTCGGATGACCTGTACCGCAACCTAAATTCACTAAGCGGCCTTCTGCTAACAAGATAATGCGTTTTTTGTTGGGGAAAATGACGTGATCAACTTGGGGTTTGATATTGTCCCACTGATATTGTTTAAGACTGGCAATATCAATTTCATTATCGAAGTGACCAATATTGCAAACAATCGCTTGGTCTTTCATAGCGATTAAGTGTTCGTGAGTGATGACGTGGAAATTACCAGTTGCGGTAACAAAAATATCACCAACCGCCGCTGCATCTTCCATCGTTACTACGCGATAACCTTCCATTGCTGCTTGTAATGCACAGATCGGATCAATTTCGGTGACCCATACAACAGCGCCTAAACCGCGTAATGATTGTGCACAACCTTTACCTACATCACCGTAACCGCAAACGATAGCGATTTTACCGGCGATCATGACATCGGTTGCACGCTTAATGCCGTCAACCAAAGATTCGCGGCAGCCGTATAAATTATCAAATTTAGATTTGGTGACGGAGTCATTCACGTTAATTGCGGGGAATGGCAAGGTGTTATCTTTTTGCATTTGATATAGACGATGCACACCGGTAGTGGTTTCTTCAGTAACGCCTTTAATGTTTTTCGCTAACTGGGTGTACCAACCGCTGGGTTTGAGCGCTAAATGTTTTTTGATCGAAGCGAATAAAAAAGTTTCTTCTTCGCTGCCGGGATTATTTAACACGCTAATATCTTTTTCGGCTTTAGAGCCTAAAATCGCTAACATGGTGGCGTCGCCGCCATCATCGAGAATCATGTTGGGAGTGCCGCCGTCATGCCATTCCATGATGCGATGTGTGTATTCCCAATATTCTTCCAGTGATTCACCTTTATAAGCAAAAACGGGTACATCGCGCGCTGCAATGGCTGCTGCTGCGTGATCTTGAGTAGAATAAATATTGCACGATGCCCAACGCACTTCTGCACCGAGTTCCACCAGTGTTTCAATTAACACTGCAGTTTGAATCGTCATATGCAATGAACCGGCAATGCGCGCACCTTTTAAAGGTTGTGCTTTACGATATTCTTCGCGCGTGGACATAAGCCCCGGCATTTCAGTTTCGGCGATAGCAATTTCTTTACGACCCCAATCAGCTAATTTGATATCAGCAATGGCGTAATCGGGATTTAGTTTTTCAGCGGTATTGTTTTGCATCTTTATACTCCTGCAGCTTTGCTTAGGATGGCGGCTTTATCAGTACGCTCCCAAGGCAAGGCAATGTCTTCGCGACCAAAGTGGCCATAAGACGCGGTGGGTTGATAGATCGGATGTAGTAAATCGAGCATGCGTTGAATGCCGTAAGGACGTAAATCAAAATGATCGCGCACTAGCCCAACAATTTTAGCGTCATCGATTTTACCTGTGCCGAAAGTATCAACGCTGATAGACGTTGGTTGCGCGACCCCGATGGCATAGCTAATTTGGATTTCGCATTGTTCGGCTAAACCGGCAGCAACAATATTCTTTGCCACATAACGACCCGCATAGGCCGCGGAGCGATCCACTTTTGAAGGGTCTTTACCGGAAAAAGCGCCGCCGCCGTGGCGCGCCATGCCGCCGTAAGTATCCACAATAATTTTGCGGCCGGTTAAGCCGCAATCACCCACCGGGCCGCCAATAATAAATTGGCCGGTAGGATTAATATGATATTGAGTTTTGGCATTTAACCATTCGCCAGGAAATACGGGTTTGATGATTTCTTCCATAACCGCATCGCGCAATTCCGATTGGCTGATATCGGGGGAATGCTGGGTGGACAATACAATCGCTTCAACGGTGACAGGCTTACCATTTTCATAACGGAAAGTGACTTGGCTTTTGGCATCCGGACGTAACCATGGCAATTTACCGGATTTGCGTAATTCGGCTTGTTTGCGCACTAACAAATGCGAATAGGTGATCGGAGCGGGCATCAATACACTGGTTTCATTGGTCGCAAAACCGAACATCAAACCTTGATCGCCGGCACCTTGGTCTTCTGGTTTTTGACGATCGACGCCTTGCGCGATATCGGGGGATTGTTTGCCTAAGGCGTTAATTACCGCGCAGGTGGCACCATCAAAACCCATATCAGAATGGTTGTAACCAATGCTTAAAACCGTCTCGCGGACGATTTTCTCGTAGTCGATGTTGGCGGTAGTGGTGATCTCACCGGCCAGCACTACCATGCCGGTTTTGGCCAAGGTTTCGCAGGCCACGCGGGCGTAGGGGTCTTGCGCGAGGATGGCATCCAACACGGCGTCTGAAATCTGATCGCACATTTTGTCGGGATGGCCTTCAGAGACCGATTCGGAAGTAAAAATGTAGTTTTTTGCCATAACACGCCGTACCTATAAAAAACCGGGGTTGCCGGAAGACCGGGCCAAGAAAGGTCGCCATTCTACTGAAGACGGTTGGGGAAGGGGAGTATTTCTACTCATATTGGCTATGAATGGTGATGAACTTTTAATGATAAAACCAGCGCCATAAGCGCAGCGGGATTGTATAAGTTAAGACAAACGCTGTAATTCGACTTTTTCTTCATCGCTCAGTTGATCGTAACGTTGAGATAGTTCGGTGATGCGTTGTTTATGCGCTTTTTTAACCAGATTGTTAATAGCATCCATAAAAATTCCGGGTAATTCTGTTTCAGCATCGTGCACGGCTAACGGCTGTAGTGCTAATTGATATAAAGCATTTGCGTGTTCATGATCTTCATAACGATTGAGCAAGGCAGGCGAACTTAAGGAAGGTTCTTCGCGCACACAATCAATTAGCTCGACCAGTAATTCCACACCTGCTTGCTGAACTTGTTGAATGGCTTCCAAACTACTTTCGCTGCATTGCAAGGCAACTGTGGGTTGTGCGAGTAATACCGCAATCGCGGTGCGCACATCATTCATTTGTAATTGATGTTGTACTAATACGGGTTGTTGAGGTTTTATAGGCGAACTAATAGTTGAGATCAAAGCTTCAGTGGGACGTGCAGCACGTTCGGGTTTCGTGGGCGCGATCAAGCTGTTGCCTAAACTATTGAGTAAGGTATTAATCGGTAGTTGGACTTTTTCTGCAAGCTGTTGAACGATTAAGGCTTTTAAAACGCCATCTTGAATGCGTTGCAATAAAGGCTTCGCTTTTTCCACTAATCGCGCGCGATTAGCCGCGTCATTCAGCGGTAACTCTTCGGTTAAATGCGCAAACAAATAATCCGGCAAACTTTGCGCATTAAAAACACGCTGCGCAAATACACTGTTAGTTTCTTTTTGAACTAAGGAGTCTGGATCTTCGCCATCGGGCAAAAATAAAAAACGTACTTGTTTGCTACCGTTGATTAAAGGTAATGATGTTTCCAATGCACGCCACGCGGCGCGTCTTCCTGCATTATCGCCATCAAAACAAAATACCACCGTATCGGTATAACGGAATAATAAATGTAAATGCTCGCTAGTAGTGGCGGTGCCTAAAGTCGCGACGCTATAATTAATGCCATGCTGATGCAGCATGACGACATCCATATAACCTTCAACGACTAATAATTGTTCTAATTTATTGTTGGCGCTGCGGGCTTCGTATAAACCAAATAATTCTTGGCCTTTGTGAAAAATAGGCGTCTCGGGCGAGTTTAAATATTTTGGTTGATTCTCTGCGTTTACTAACAAACGTCCGCCAAAACCAATGGTGCGACCGCGTCGATCGCGAATAGGAAACATGATGCGTTGTCGAAAACGATCATAAAATGCATTTTTACTATTTTCTTTTTCAATCAACATGCCGCTTTGTAATAAAGCTTGAATTGCTTCGGTTTGATTATTGGCGGTTTTGAATAAAGTATCCCAAGCTTCGGGTGTATAACCTATTTCAAACAATGCGGCGGTTTCGCCGTTAACGCCGCGATTTTTTAAATATTCAATGGCTGTAGGCGTTTGTTTCAAATATTGTTTATAGGCAACTTTGGCCGCATTTAATGTTTCATACAGTAATGCATTGGCGTCGCGTGAAACATGTTCGCCGCCTTCGCGCGGAACATCTAAACCAATTGAGGCAGCAAGTTGTTCAACTGCTTCTGGAAATTCAATGCGCTCATATTCCATAATAAAACGAATGGCCGTGCCGTGTGCGCCGCAACCAAAACAATGATAAAACTGTTTCGTGGGGCTGACCGTAAACGAAGGTGATTTTTCATGATGGAAAGGGCAGCAAGCAGAATAATTACTGCCGGTTTTTTTGAGTGTGACGCGCGCGTCAATCACATCGACAATATCAATACGATTTAATAAGTCATCAAGAAAAGATTGTGGGATGCGGCTCATGATTTAACAATTAATATCTCATCTGCTTGTTTTGTATGAATCAAAACAGCTGCAGATGAGATTGTTAGTGTCACGCGCGTGCTAGTTTAAGCGGCTTCGCGCAGTGTTTCGAGTAAGGAATCTAGTTCGGTTGCTTTTGGTTTGACTAACCAGAAGCGGTGCAATGAACCATAAAAATCCTCTAGCAGTTGTTGCCCCCAAGGACTCGCAGTTTCTCGCACGTGTTCGCGCAAAGTGTCCATCAAGAAATGTTGATACGCTTCCATCGCTTCCGTGTTGATGCGATGAATATCAATCAATTCGCGATTAAAACGATCAACAAAACTATTGTCGTGATCCAGTACAAACGCAAAACCACCCGTCATACCTGCACCGAAGTTCACGCCGGTGGGGCCGAGAATAGTCACTACGCCGCCGGTCATATATTCGCAACCGTGATCACCGATGCCTTCTACTACCGTAAATGCGCCAGAGTTACGCACAGCAAAACGTTCGCCCGCTTGACCTGCTGCAAATAATTTCCCGCCGGTTGCACCATACAAACATGTGTTGCCGATGATGGTGGTGTCTTTGCCAACGAAAGGCGCATCGCTTGCAGGATGTATTACGATTTTGCCGCCTGCCATACCTTTGCCGACATAGTCGTTAGCATCACCTTCTAAATATAAATGTAAACCGCCCGCATTCCAAACGCCTAAACTTTGTCCTGCGGTGCCTTTTAATTTAATAGTAATGGGTGCGTCTTCCATGCCTAAGTTGCCATGACGTTTAGCGATTTCACCGGATAAACGTGCGCCCATGGAGCGATTGTAGTTACTTACTGCGTAACTAAACTCACCACCGTGTTTTTTCTCAATCGCAGACAAAGTATCGCGCACCATTTGTTCGGCTAACTCGCCTTTGTCAAACGGCGGATTGGTTGGCGTTACACAATGTGTGGGTTTGTCTGCTGGTACGCCGGCGTCTGATAACATCGCGCTTAAATCTAATTTGCGTTGTTTTTCAGTTGTGCCTGGTAACACGTCTAAAAGATCGGTGCGGCCAATTAAATCAGTAATTTTACGCACGCCTAATTGCGCCATTAATTCGCGTGTTTCGCGTGCGACGAATTTAAAATAATTCATTACTTTTTCTGGATTGCCGCGGAAATGACGCAAGCGCAGAATATTGTTTTGCGTTGCCACACCCGTGGCGCAATTGTTTAAGTGACAAATGCGTAAAAACTTACAACCCAACACTACCATCGGCATAGTGCCAAAACCAAAACTTTCTGCACCTAAGATCGCCGCTTTGATCACATCAATACCGGTTTTTAAACCACCATCGGTTTGCAAACGAACTTTGTCGCGCAAATTATTAGCGCGTAAGGTTTGATGAGTTTCTACTAAACCTAATTCCCACGGTGAGCCAGCATAACGTACCGACGTTAATGGACTTGCACCGGTGCCGCCGTCATAACCTGAAATGGTAATTAAATCAGCGTACGCTTTTGCTACACCGGCGGCGATGGTGCCCACGCCCGGCTCAGATACTAATTTCACTGAGACTAAAGCAGCAGGGTTCACTTGTTTTAAATCAAAAATTAATTGCGCTAAATCTTCAATTGAATAAATGTCGTGATGCGGCGGCGGTGAAATTAATGCAACACCGGGTTTTGAGTAACGCAGTTTAGCGATCATTTCATTTACTTTATGGCCGGGCAATTGCCCGCCTTCGCCAGGTTTTGCACCTTGCGCGATTTTTATTTGTAACACTTCCGCATTCACTAAATAGTGCGGCGTCACACCAAAACGACCTGATGCGACTTGTTTAATTTTCGACATGCGTTCAGTGCCGAAACGATTAGGATCTTCGCCACCTTCGCCAGAGTTAGAGCGGCCACCTAAACGATGCATTGCAATCGCTAAGTCTTCATGTGCTTCGGGTGACAAAGCACCGAGTGACATGCCCGCGGTATCAAAACGTTTAAATAATTCGGTATCGGCTTCAACTTCGTCGATAGGAACTGCGGTCGTATTATTTTTTAAAACTAATAAATCACGAAACACCATAGGCGGGCGCTGATTAACGACTTCAGCAAAGGCTAAATAATCGGCATAACTACCTGACTCAACCGCTTTGTGAATGGTGTTGACCACATCGGGATTGTAAGCATGGTATTCACCATCGTGAATATATTTTAGTAAGCCGCCTTGGCGTGTTGATTTGCGTGTATCCCACGCTTCGTTAGCAAGAATTTGTTGATCGTGTTGCAAATCAGCAAAGTCTGCGCCTTTGACGCGACTGGTAGTGCCGCTGAAACATAATTCCACAATGTCATCAGACAAACCGATGATTTCAAATAGTTGGCCACCGCGATAACTAGAAATCGCGGAGATGCCCATTTTCGACATGATTTTAAATAGACCTTTATCAATGCCCGCGCGAAAATTTTTCGCAAGATGATGACGGTCTTTGTCTTTTATTTCATTGGTGCCGATCATGCCATTTAAAGACTCATAGGCAAGATAAGGATAAATAGCCGTTGCGCCATAACTTAGTAACACGGCGAAGTGATGTGAATCACGTGCTGTTGCGGTTTCGATAATGATATTGGCATCGCAGCGTAAACCTTCGCGAATTAAACGATGATGTACCGCGCCGGTGGCTAATAAAACATGCGCAGGTAGTTTGTTTTGCGCGATTGCTGCATCGGATAACACAATTAAAGTTTTGCCAGCTTTAACAGCTGCTACGGCTTGATCAGTAATAGTGATGATGGCTTGTTTTAAACCGAGACTGGGCTCGTAATTTAAATCGATCACCTGACTCGCATAATGCGGATCATTAATAGCGAGTACTTTTTTGAAAGTCACTTGCGATAAAATCGGTGACTTCATGATGAAGCGTTTTGCGTATTCGGCTTTTTCTTCAAATAAATTACTTTGTCGGCCTAAACGTGTTTCCAGCGACATTACAATTTGTTCGCGCAAAGGATCAATCGGAGGATTGGTAACTTGCGCAAATTGTTGACGGAAGTAATCGTAAAGTGAGCGTTCTTTTTGTGAGAGCACCGCCATGGGTGTGTCATCACCCATTGAACCGACCGCTTCTTGTCCGGCTTCGGCTAAAACGCGTAAAATTTGATCGCGTTCTTCAAAGGTGACTTGAAATAGTTTTTCGTACACGCTTAACGTCGTTGCGCTGATGGGCGGATCACTAAAGCTTTGATCGTCTAAACGTGACTCCATTTGTTGCACATGTTTTTTGTGCCAATCAAGATAGGGTACACGACGCATCAATACCGCATCAATTTCAGCTGACGATAATAATTTACCGGTTTCGGTGTCGGCTGCGATCATTTGGCCCGGGCTCAAACGTCCTTTACTAACCACGTCTTCGGGTTTGTAATCCCACACCCCAATTTCTGAGGCAAGCGTGATGTGGCGATCTTTAGTGATGACCCAACGCGCCGGCCGTAAACCGTTACGATCCATTGAACAGGCAGCGTAACGACCATCGGTGAGCACAATGCCCGCGGGACCATCCCACGGTTCCATGTGCATGGAGTTATATTCATAAAATGCTTTGAGGTTGGCGTCGATATTTGACATATTTTGCCAAGCCGGCGGAATTAAAGTGCGCATTGCTCGGAAAATATCGATATCGCCCGCCAGCATCACTTCCAGCATATTATCCAGCGAACAAGAGTCCGAACCTTGTAACGATACCAGCGGCAACATTTTGGGTAATTCAGGTAATAAAGGCGTTTGGCATTTAGGCCCACGCGCTAAAGCCCAAAAACGATTGCCTTGAATGGTGTTGATTTCACCGTTATGCGCTAAGTAACGGAACGGTTGCGCTAAACGCCATTGGGGCCAAGTATTGGTTGAGAAGCGTTGATGGAACACGCACAGTGCTGACGTTAAGCTTTCATCCTGCAGGTCTTGGTAAAACTCGGCCAAATGGGCGGGCATCACCAAGCCTTTATATGAAATCAGCTTGCTCGATAAACTGGGTATATAAAAGGTGGGATCTTGAGTTTCCAGCGCATTTTCGCTGATCCGGCGGGCGGTGAACAAAATACGTTCGAATTGCGCAACATCCATTCCGGCTGGAGCATTAATAAAAATTTGTTCGATATGTGGCAAGGTCTTGAGCGATTCTTCACCGCACGCGTGGGTATCGGTAGGCACTACCCGCCAACCTTGAACATCGAGTCCTCGTTCGCTTAGTGCTTGATTTAAAAACTGTTTGGCGTGGTTTGCTAAAGCAGGATCTTTATTGAGAAAAACCATGCCGACCGCATAAATATCAGCCAATTTGAAGCCATTTTCAGCGGCTTTAGCGCGCAAAAAGCTATCAGGTTTTTTGAGTAACAAGCCGCAACCATCGCCGGTTTTACCGTCGGCCGCGACCGCGCCACGATGCGTTAAGCGCATTAATGCAGTGATGGCGGTTTTCACTAAAAAGTGACTGGGCGCATTGTCCATATGGGCAATAAGGCCGAAACCACAATTATCGCGTTCAAATTCGGGGCGATAAAGCCCGCCAACAGGTTGTCTGTTCTCGCTCGACATACCGAAAAATCCTGAAAAGTGAAGTTCAAAAACCGGCTTGACGGAAAAAACCAATCAATCGTCGAGTCGGCATAAGTCCGGGAAATTTGCCCCGGGCAAAAGGACGGGGATTATAGCGCAGGCGCAAAAGCACGCCAAATAAGCAGCCGCCGTTGGGCGTTTATTTTGTATCGAGGCTGGATAAAATAGAGTCGATTTTACGGATCCACGGCTGGCTCGCTTTGAGCTCTGGAGGTAATTGCTGTAAAGCTTGTTGCGCTTGTTCGTAATCGTCGAAAGGACCATAAACCAAAACGTGCCACGTCTGGTCATTACGTTCAGTACGATAATAAGCAAGCGAGCGCGGTAATTTAAGCGAATTATTTAGGGCTTGTAACTTCGGATAATCCCACGTACCTAAAAGTTGAATCATGTAGTGATTCGGGGCTTGATCACGCAACCATTGATGCGCATAAAGTGGCGCAGCATTTTGGGTCGCGTTGTTATTGATAACGTTATTGTTCGTAGTCGTGTTGATAGTGCTGGGCGTGGCAGCAATAAGCGCGGGCGCGGCCGTTACTGGTTTTGTGGGAGTGTTAGGCTGCTGCGTAATTGAGTTTTTAATTTCAACGGGCGCATCGTTGCCGCGTTGAGCCGCAACGTTATAAGGTAATAAATAAGTTCTGAATGACCACACTATTAAACACGCAAATAATAATGTGATGACGAGCCCCGGTACTATCAGTAAGGTTTTATGGTTGCGCAGCCAAGTTAATAATGCAGAAGGCGCTTCTTTATTCAATTCTCGCCAACAAAGATAATTGACGTTGCCGGGAGAGCCGCCGGCTTGATTTAATATGCGTTCTAGCGAGTCATTGTCGAACGGTAATGCAGTGCAACCGGCGGCTGCAAAACGATGTTGTATATAGGCTTCTACTTCCATGCGATTAAAGGGTCGTAGTAAAGAGCTGTGAACTTGGCTGGGATCGAGTAATTCAGGTTCTACTTGTTCAAGCAGTTGATCGATAGAACGTTCGCCAATTAAAACAAAACGCGGTTGACCGCTACCTTGTTTGCCGATGGTTTCCGCGTATTTTAATAATGAACGCAGCGTTTTTTTTGATAAGACATGTGCGTCATCGATAATGATAACGGGCTGGATGCGATTGCGTAATTCCCGAAATAATAAAGTAGCGACTTTGGTAGAAACGGTTTTTAAATCATGGCTAGAAAGATTGGGGTATATTTGTTGCAGGCAATCATTCACGGAAGCGCTGCGCGTGGCTTGTATTTTATATATAGAAGCGTTTTGCGGTTGTTTATAAATTAACAAGCTCGCTAAGGTGGTTTTGCCGCTACCGGCTTCACCTTTTACAACTTGTGTATGTGAGTGCGCGATGAGCTGCAAACTTAAAGCATTCACGAGCATATTGAGTGCGGGCGATAAAAATATTTCAGCTAATCTTTGTGGCGCTTGAAAAGGCTGTTGCTTAAGACTCAGCGCTGCGAGTTGGTTACGCGTTAATGTCGGCGTGCTATTCATGATTGCCCGAGGTTGACGCGCAGATGTTCATGAGGTGACTTTAGGATCAAAAAGCCGATCATATTCGGCAATGGCGTAACGATCCGTCATGCCCGCAATGTAATCTGCAATTACGCGTGCGCGATCTTCATCGTTATTGTGATCGAAGGTGCGTTGCAGGTATTCGTTGGGTAATAATAATGAATCGTGCATGTAGACCGCAAAAATCTCACGAATAATGCGTTGCGCTTTAGTGGTCATGCGGTGAACGCGATAATGCAAATAAAGCTTTTTTCTTAAAAATTGTTTTAATTGTAAATGAATATTTTTCATTTCAGGGCTGAAACGAATCAATGGCTCTTTAAGTGCGCGGACTTCTTCAATGCTTTTCGGATTGGCGTGTGCGATATTTTGTCGGCTGGTTTCGATTAAATCATTTACTTGACGATTAATCATGCGACGAATTATTTCGTAAATTCTTCTGCGGATGAGCAGGTTTGGATATTCTCGAGACACTTTTTCATATTCCGTGCGGAACAACTCGATTTCCAGTAGCTCGTCTAAGTTGATTAAACCAGAGCGCAACCCATCATCAACGTCATGATTGTTATAAGCGATTTCATCGGCAACATTGGCGAGTTGCGCTTCTAAGCTGGGCTGTTTTTGTTGTAAAAAGCGTTTACCAATGGTGCCTAAGGTTTTGGCTACTTTAGCCGAACAGTGTTTTAAAATTCCTTCGCGAGTTTCAAACATTAAATTTAAGCCATCAAACTCCGCGTATTTTTCCTCGAGTACATCGACTACACGTAACGATTGCAAATTATGTTCAAAACCACCATAAGGTTTCATGCAGTCGTTAAGTGCATCTTGGCCAGCATGGCCAAAAGGTGTATGGCCCAAATCATGCGCTAATGAAATGGCTTCGGTGAGTTCTTCGTGCAAACCAAGCGCGCGTGCGATAGAACGAGCAATTTGCGCAACTTCTAATGAATGCGTTAAACGCGTGCGAAATAAATCGCCTTCATGATTTACAAAGACTTGAGTTTTATATTCGAGACGACGAAAAGCAGTGGAGTGAATAATGCGATCACGATCGCGTTGATATTGGTTGCGATAACCTGGGTGAGGTTCAGGATGCATGCGACCTGCTGATTGATCTTCATTGGCAGCGTAGGGCGCAAGTTGTGCAAACGGGTGTTGCATATTAACTCCCAGCGGGTGTTAGGCGATCTTGTAAGTAGTGTTGTAGTTGAGCACGATCATAATCTTGGCTGATGATGGCGTGACCAATATCCTTTAGTAATATTAGTCTAATTATATTGTTTAAGGTTTTTTTATCATGCGCCATAAGCTCTAAAAAGCTTGCGGGACTTAATGTGCCGGGCACATCCAAGGGAAGTTGAGCTGCTTGCAAAAGATGCTTGATTCGCTCAGTTTGGCTTGTAGACAAATAACCTAAGCGCGCAGAAAATTCTGTCGCCATCAACATGCCGATAGCGACTGCTTCGCCGTGCAAATAACCTTCGTAGTGTTGATGGGTTTCAATCGCGTGACCAAATGTGTGGCCAAAATTCAGTAAAGCACGTTCGCCTTGTTCATGTTCATCGGCAATGACCACATCCGCTTTGTTTTGACAGGCGCGCGCAATCATTTCAATCAGCACGTGATCTTCGCGGTCGAAGATAGATTCAAAATTATTTTCCAACCAGCTAAAAAATTCACTGTCGCGAATTAATCCATATTTCACGATTTCCGAAAAACCCGCACGGAATTCGCGTTCGGGTAGCGTGTTTAATGTATCGATATCGGCAAGTACGCATTTTGGTTGATAAAAAGCGCCGATCATATTTTTACCAGCAGGATGATTAACCGCTGTTTTGCCGCCTACAGATGAATCTACTTGTGCGAGTAGTGTGGTGGGGATTTGTATGAAAGGAATACCGCGCATAAAAGTAGCCGCTGCAAAGCCTGTCATATCACCAATCACGCCACCGCCCAAAGCTATTAAGGTGGTTTTGCGATCGGCTTTTTGTGCGAGCAATTGGGTGTAAATGATATTCAATGTGCCTAGCGTTTTGTAATGCTCACCATCGGGCAAAATAATTTCGCCGACATGGTAATTGTTGGGTGCCAGAGTTGATTTTAAGGTTGCCAAATATAATGGCGCTATTGTTTCGCTGCTGATGATAATAACGCGATTGCCAATAATATAGGGGGCTAATAAAGAAGCTTGCGTTAATAAGGCAGAGCCAATAAAGATTGGGTAAGTCCTGTCGCCTAAATTAACGTTTAATTTTTTCATGAAACATGTTCGTTAAGTTGAGACATTATGAGTTCAAGTAATGAGTTTACGGTGTGGGTACGCGTATCAAAACTAAAGTCGCATAATTGCAGATATAAAAACTCACGTTCGAGCTGTAAGTTTTCTAATGTTGTTAAAGGGTTATCTGTTTGCAAGAGAGGCCGGTTTTTGTCTTTGCCGATACGCGCAAGTTGTAGCTTAGGGTCGGCTTTTAAATATATGATCGTGCCATTGTTTTGTAATAACAGATGATTTTCTTCTCGCAACACAGCCCCTCCGCCCGTGGCAAGTAATAAGCCTGTTTGTTGTGTCAATTCTTCTAGCAAACGTGTTTCACGTTGACGAAAACCTTGTTCGCCTTCGTATTCAAAAATAGTGGGGATATCAGCCCCCGTGCGTTCTACCAACACATGATCGACATCCATAAAAGTCAGCTGTAATTGGCGCGCGAGTTGTTTGCCAATAGTGGTTTTACCAGCACCCATGGGGCCAATCAAAAATAAATTATTATGTTTAAGCGGCATATGTATAGGCAAAAAAAAGCGCTGAAAGTACAGCGCTTAGTTTAGCTTGAAATGATGTGAATTACTGTATTGATTGGCCGTCTTTCAAGATTTTGGGTGTGACGAAGATTAATAGTTCTGACTTTTCGTTTGCGACGTCAGTACGGCGGAATAAGAATCCAATGCCTGGCAAGTTTCCTAAAAATGGCACTCGATCAACTTCATTGCGATTGATTTCTTCATATACGCCACCCAATACAACAGTCTCGCCATTATTAACAAGTACCTTGGTGTTAATTTCGCGAGTATCGATGCTTGGAATACCTGAAAATATTTGTCCTACCGAATCATTGGTAACGGATAGATCCATAATAATGCGGTCATCCGGTGTAATTTGTGGCGTAACAGTTAAGCTTAAGACTGCTTTTTTGAATGAAATAGTGGTGGCTCCACTGGAGCTTGCTGACACATACGGTATTTCCGTGCCTTGTTCAATGAAGGCTTTTTGTTGATTAGCGGTAATAACGCGGGGGTTGGAGATCACTTCACCGCGATTTTCAGCTTGTAAGGCAGATAACTCGAGTTCTAACAATGTTCCCCAAGGCATTTTGGCAAGTGCAAATGCAATTTTGCCAGCTGCTTGTGTAGTGGGCAGGTTCACATTCATACGATCGTCGAGATCGACAGCGGTTCCGTTTATATAATCAGTAACAGCGCCTAGTCCACCTGTAATAATTGAACCATTAGAAGGGACAACGGGTGGAGAAAGTCGATTAGGATCAGTGTCTGCAGCATTATTGCTAGCATCTGTGCTGCGTAACCCGCCAAATCGCACGCCCATTTGTTGCTCGAAATCATCAGTTGCAATGACGATACGCGATTCAATTAATACTTGTCGTACGGGAACGTCTAGTCGAGTAATTAAGCTACGAATTTCTTCTAAATTTTGAGCGGTTTCTTGTATTAACAAAGTATTCGTGCGTTCGTCAGTAGAAATTTTGCCGCGGTCAGAAATTAGCGCGCCTTGTTTACCACCGCCACTCGCACCACTCGCACCACTCGCACCGCTCGAACCCATAATCAGTGCTTCTAGATCTTTAGCTTTGGCGTAATTAATCTGGATGTATTCAGAACGTAGTTGCGCTAACTCTTGTGCTTGTTGACGCGCTTGTAATTGAGCTTGTTCTTGTTTAGCTAATTCTTCGGTAGGCGCAATTAATAATACGCTCCCAGATTTGCGCATATCTAAACCCTTAGCATCCAAAATGATGTCTAAAGCTTGATCCCAAGGTACATTCTTTAAGCGCAAAGTTAGATTACCTTTTACGCTATCACTGACGACGACATTGAGGTTGGTGAAGTCTGCGATTAATTGCAGGACGGAACGGACTTCAATATCTTGAAAATTCAAAGACAAGCGATCCCCGGTATACCCAAACTTATCTTTAGCTTGTTTTTCTTTGTCTTCACGAGAAATAGGTTTTAATTCTAAGGTGAAGGTGTCGTCTGACTGATAAGCGAGATGGTCATAGTTGAAATCTACGGGCGTCACTACTACGCGGGTATTTTTCCCATGCTTAAATGAGTCTATAGTTTTAACGGGCGTTGCAAAATCTAATACATCTAAGCGGCGTTGAAAGTCTTCAGGTAATTCTGTCTGTAAAAAATCGATAATTAATTTGCCGCTTTGTTCTTCGATATCAATAGGCGTTTTGGCGCTGGATAGTTTAACAATAATGCGGCCTTCGCCATTGGGGCCACGACGGAAATCAATATTATTTATGTTGCGAGTGGCACCTCTGTTGATGGGTAAACCAGTACCCGTATCGTTAAAGGCCGTGTTAACGTTGCTTTTGTTATTGCTCGCTTTTTCAGGGGCAGAAGAGTTGTCTAAAGTAATTAAGATTTTATTGCCGTCTACTTTGGTGTCATAAGACACTAATTGTGAAACATTGATTACTAAACGTGTGCGATTTTTAGTTGAGGCAACGGTTATGGCGTTAGCGATACCAACACCCACTGCGATATTGCGTTGAGCTAAATTACTTTGGGTATCTGCCAAATCGAACACGATACGCCCAGGGTTGTTAATCGTAAAACTTAAAGGTTCAATTGCGGCGCTGGCTAATTGCAGGGTAATTTGTAAACGATTACCCGGGAGCGATTGGAAATCCACTTTTTCTAAAGAATTAGGTGTTTGTGCCAAACTATAAAGGCTTAATGTTGTTAATGCCAAACCAATTATAAGTTGGGAAATTGTTTTGAGCATTAGCTTATATGGGATTTTTTGCATGATCGATTCCCCTGATGGGTCTATTACAACAATTAGTTAGATTTCAAATTTCACTAAGAGATAAAGAAATTTCTCGCTCGACCCAACCGCCTTGGCCGTCTGCGACAATTTCCAGAAAATTAATTTTAGTATCTGTAATCAGTGTGATTTCGCCGTAATTTTGGCCGGCATGATCACCGCGCTGTACACGATGTATTTTGCCTTCGGGGTCGCGGACTAAGCCCCAAATTTGACCACGTTGCTCGATGACACCAACCATTTTGAGCGTATCTAATGGAAAGAATTCTAAAGGTTCTTTGCGGCGACCACCTTCGGGACTTCCTTGCGCACTTGGATCATCTTTTTTCGCAGGTTCTGAAAAAGGATCCCGCATTTCCCCTGTGCTATATACATAATTAGCATAAGGCTCGAACGGTGGTGGCGGCTCGACTGAACCTTGATAACGGGTTTTAGTGTTTTCCACAAACGTTTCTAAATCTGAAACATCACCCGTACAAGCGGCCATCATGAACGTTGTCATCAAAGCAAAGCATAGGCGATTGATGGATCTTGCTTGTGTTAAGGCAAGTTTAAAGTTTTGCATGGCCATCACTTGCTATCGTCTAAGTAGTGATAGGTTTTAGCAATCATTTCCATTTTTAAATCACCGACGCGGGCATTTTTATCATCTTTGCCAACAGGAACAAGGCTGATTTCGTGCAAAGTAACAATGCGGGGTAACGCTGCAACGTCACTCACAAAGCGCGCTATTTCATGATATTGGCCAAAAACTCGCATGTTAATAGGATATTCAGCATAGAATTCTTTAGTAACTTCACCTTGCGGTTTGAAGTTATCGACCTTTAAACCATTCGCAGAACTGGCTTGTGACAAATCCACAATTAAATTTTCTACTTCGGTCTTATCGGGTAATTGGCGCAGCATGACGCCAAAGTCGCGACGCATATCATCTAACTGTTGTTCATAAGCTTCGAGATTGACGGCTTTTTGCATTTTTTGTTCAAAACTCGTGCGCAATTCAATTTCTTTGGCTTCTTGAACTTTAAGGTCTTGCCATGCGGGATAGAGAATTTTCCATGTGCACAGACCTAACACTACAATAATTAAAATGACTAAAGCGCCAATTTGAATGGGCAGCGGTGCGATACCGATTTTTTTCAGTGCGTCCGGGTCTTTTAAAAACGCGTCTAGTTCTTTTTTAGTCATGCCGAATATTCCTGATTATTTCTCAGCATTAGGAGATTCTTGTTCTGCGGATAGCGTGAATTGCGCTACTTTCGTTTCTTTGTCCGCCGTAATCACATCTAAAACTGGATTTTTCAACCACGTCGACGCTTCTAGATTACGCATATAAGCAGAAACGCGAGCATTAGATTCCGCTAAACCTTCAATCGACAATTTCTTATTTTGTTGGTTGATTTTACTTACCCAGAGGCCGTCGGGTATGGTTTTGACAATTTCTTCAAATAAGTGCACAACTTCGGGACGGCTACGCTGCAGTTCTTGAATAATGTTCATCCGTGCCAATAAATTGTTTTTAACAGTCTCTAATTCTTTTATTTTGTCTAATTTGGTTTGTAAGACGTTAATTTGGCTTTCTAAATATTGATTACGAGTTTTTTGATGATCGATCATTAAACCAATTTGAAACCAAGCGCCCGCCGCTACAATTAAGGTAGCTACTATTACCACGCCAGCAAGAATGCTGAATTCAGTAGTTTTTTGACGACGAAGTTCTTCGCGCCAAGGTAATAGGTTTAAACGAGTATTGCTCATCCGTCGACTCCACGGACAGCCAGTCCACAGGCAATCAATAAAGCAGGTGCATCGTTTTGAATGCGGGCTTTAGGAATGCGTCCGGAAAGTTTAGCGTTAGAAAAGGGATCGGCGAGTATAGTAGGGATGCCTAAATTTGCTTCTACTAGCTCCGCAATACCTTCGATGCTAGAGCAGCCGCCGGCTAATAATATTTGGTCGACGTGTTCGTGCTCACTGGAAGAGTAAAAAAATTGTAGAAAGCGACCGACTTGCTGCGCCATGGTTTCTTTAAATGGAAATAGAACTTCGGGCTCGTAGTTTTCAGGCAAGCCGCCTTCTTTTTTAACGCGTCCGGCATCTTCATAAGATAAGCCGTACCGACGCATGATTTCTTCAGTAAGTAATTTACCGCCAAAAGGTTGTTCACGAGTATAAATTAGACGACCATCTTCGATGACATTTAAACAGGTCATGGTTGCGCCGATGTCGATAATAGCGGCGGTTTTATCTACACCATAATCAGGAATTTGTTCGCTTAATAAACGGTAGCAGCTTTCAATAGTATAGGCTTCTACATCAATGATTTTGACTTTTAAGCCCGCAAGCTCTGCGACCGCTTGACGCATTTCAATATTTTCGCTGCGTGATGCCGCTAATAACACTTCAACGGTTTCGGGATTGTTCGGCAATTGGCCGAGAATTTGGAAATCGAGATTAACTTCATCTAAGGGATATGGAATATATTGATCAGCTTCAAGCTGAATTTGCAGTTCCATTTCGTCTTCGGTCAAACTGGCAGGCATATTAATTTTTTTGGTGATCACGGCGGAGCCGGCAACAGCCATTACGGCTTCTTTAGCGCGAGTGCCTGATTTTTTTACTGCTCTGCGCAAGCATTCGCCCACAGCTTCAATGTCCTGGATTGATTTTTCCACGACAGCATTTGCTGGAAGGGGCTCTACGGCATAGGCTTCAACCCGATACGAGTCTTTGCCAGCCCGGCTGAATTCCAGTACCTTAACCGAGGTGGAACTGATATCCACTCCCAATCGCGGTGGGGTTTTTCTGCCGATCAAAAACACATAATTTCCTTTGTCTTTATGGGTTTACATAGCCTACATGAATATGTGGTTTAAATACTAGTACTAAGTACATAAAAATACTAGCCTAAATGCTGATTCAGCTTAGTTTCGCCTTGCTGTTTTGATACCTATATAATCCTGCGCATCGTAACCATGAGCCTTCACAATGTCGTCATCTGAACAAGATCCGCAAGCGCCTATTGATACTCAAGTAGGATTAAATAATCAAGATCTGCGCGCAGAGTTACATCGTCGGTGGTTAAAACGCGGATTGCTTGGATTAGCTGCTCTTACAATTGTGGGTGTGATTGGTGTACTCGGTTTGTATTTTTATATTGCCCCGCAATTGCCGATGGTGGATCAATTAAATCAAGTGCAATTTCAACAGCCGCTGCGCATTTATACCCAAGATAATGAATTGATATCGGAATACGGCGATAAACGGCGGATTCCTTTGGCAGGTGAACAAATTCCCGTATTAGTAAAAAATGCCTTTATCGCAGCCGAAGATGATCGTTTTTACAAACACCCGGGTGTGGATTACCAAGGTTTATTGCGAGCGGTGTTGAGTTTTGCGGTTACCGGTGAAAAGAAGCAAGGCGGCAGTACCATTACTATGCAGGTCGCGCGTAATTTCTTTTTAACAAATGAAAAAAGTTTCATTCGTAAATTCCGAGAAATTTTACTCGCCTTGCGAATTAATAAAGAACTGAGCAAAGACAAAGTACTGGAGTTGTATCTAAATAAAATTTACCTAGGTAAGCGAGCGTATGGCGTTGCTGCAGCAGCACAAATTTATTATGGTAAAAAAATTGATGAACTAACTTTGCCTGAAATTGCCTTGGTCGCCGGTTTGCCTAAAGCACCTTCTAGTTACAACCCCATCATCAATCCCGCGCGCGCGTTGCAACGTCGTAATTATGTTTTACGTCGTATGTGGCAGCTCGATATGATTAATGAAGAGGATTATAAAAATAGTTTACAAGCCCCATTAACCGTTATCGAAAATGAAATGGCCACAGATGTTGATGCTCAATACGCAGCAGAAATGGTGCGCGCAGAACTGGTCGAACGTTTAGGCGATACTTTGTATACAGGTGGATATAAGGTTTACACCACGTTAGATAGCAAGATGCAAAACGCGGCTACAGAAGCATTGCGTGCCGGTTTGTTTGCCTATGATGAGCGTCATGGTTATAGAGGAGCATTTAATAAATTAATTTTGCCAGCGAATGCGCAAGCGTTAAAAGTTGTTCCAGCGGTAATTGAAGCGTTGCCTGAAGAAGATGTTTCGGTAGAAGAAGTAGAAGCTGAAAATGCAAATAAACGTGATCTAATTAATCGAGGTGTTTTGTCTTTAACACCTGACCCGCAACAAGCAAATGTATTTACCATCGCTGATCACGATGCAGATCAGGCCTTATTCGCAGCAGGACAATTTAGAGGCTTGCGCCCGGCATTAGTGTTGGCGGTTTTAGAAGATAAACCAACAGTCGATAAAAAAATCGCCACGTCGGGTCGTGCTTATTTGTATTTAGGTAGAGGACAATATGGTTCGCTGCCCTGGGAACAAGCGAAATGGGCGCGCAAATTTATTAACGTGGATTCTTTAGGCGAATCTTTAAAAACAATTCATAGCGCAGTTGCCGTTGGACATTTTGTTTGGGTGCGTCCAACTGCGATCCCTGAAGAATGGCGTTTAAGTCAAATGCCGATGGTTGAGGGCGCATTGGTTTCATTGAATCCTGATAACGGTGCAGTGTTATCGGTGGCGGGTGGTTTTGATTATTTTAGAAGTAAATTTAATCGCGCCTTACAAGCCGAGCGTCAGCCGGGATCTAATTTTAAACCCTTTGTATATGCAGCAGCATTAGCGAATGGTTATACACCCGCGTCTATTATTTTAGATGCGCCGTTAGTCATTGATGATCCTACTTTAGAAGGCAAATGGCGCCCAGAAAATTACAGCGGCGAATTTTATGGTCCCATGCGTTTGCGTGAAGGTTTAGTTAAATCTCGTAATCTGGTTTCTATTCGTTTATTAAATCAGTTAGGTATTGGCAAAGCCTTAGAATATGTAAAACGTTTTGGATTTAAAGATAAGACTGTGCCGAGAAATTTATCTTTGGCCTTAGGTACGGGTACGATAACGCCAATGGAATTAGCGACCGGCTATGCAGCGTTAGCTAATGGCGGCTATAAAATATCGCCGTGGATTATTGATCGGGTTGAAGACGAACAAGGCCGCGTTATTTTAGTAACTGATTACGCGCAAGTTTGTCGTGATTGTACCGAAACTAAAATGTTGCCGGAGCAACTCGCGAAAAATACTGAACATGAAAAACCAGCGCAAAGTCCTGAAGAAGCTGTCGTTGCAACCCCATTGGATGATAATCAAAGCGGTGTGCAATTAAATACAGCGCTGATGGTGCAAAACAAAGTGCGAGAAGATGCCGCTTCATTATTAAGTGATATGGATGTTGCGGCGCAGACTGAAAATGAAAAATATGTGGCGCCGGTACGCAAAATAAAAATCGCTAAACGAATTATGGAGAAGCGGGATAATTATTTAATCACTCACATATTACAAGATGTGATTCGACGAGGAACTGCGGCGCGCGCGCGCGAGTTAGGCCGCAATGATTTAGCGGGCAAAACCGGCACCACGAATGATCAACGCGACGCTTGGTTTTCTGGCTACAACCAAGACATTGCTGCAACCGTGTGGATAGGTTACGACAATCATGATCCCTTGGGCGCTGTAGAAGCAGGTTCGCACGCGGCGTTACCGGTGTGGATTGATTACATGCGAGTAGCGTTAAAAGACAAGCCGGAAAGATCGCGCGCGCAACCCACGGGCATTGTGAACATTCGAGTAGATGCAAAAACGGGTTTGTTAGTATCGCCGTATAGCACGGAAACTATTTTTGAATTATTCAAAGAAGAAGATGTGCCTACGGAAGAATCGCCTGCTTCAACCGCGGATGATGAAAGTCCGGCAGGCAGCACGCGGCCAGTGGGAGCCACGGAATTATTTTAAAGCATGAATGAAAAGATGCGATTACAACTGGCGCGCACTGCGGCGCAAATTATGTATGAAGAAGCGGTGCGTGATTATGAGCAAGCCAAACATAAAGCTTGCGAAAGATCAGATGTTGATACGCGTAATAAAGCAATCTTGCCGAGCAATCTAGAAATTCAACAAGCGCTTTATGATTATTTGCTTGCATTTAAAAGCGACAGCCAGCCTTTTTTAATTAAACAACTTCGCGAAGCTGCGTTAGACGTGATGCGATGGTTAATAGCATTTCATCCGCGTTTAGTCGGCTCAGTATTAAACGGTACCGCAGATCCTTACGCTGCCGTGCATTTGCATGTGTTTGCTGAAACAGTGGAAGAGGTTTTGTTTTTTCTAGGCGATCGTGGAATTAATTGCACTATACGGACACGCAGCGTGCAAAATTATAAAGGCGTTCGCGAAGACCAAACTGTTTGCATGTTTAATGCCGGCGATACGCCGATTGAATTAACTTTATTTACAGTAGATGATTTGCGTCAAGCTCCCGCTAGTCCAGTAGATGGTAAGCCGATGAAGCGAGCAGATATAAAAACAGTTGAGCAATTAATTGCTGACGAGCAAAACTTTATTTAAGTTGTGCGCGGTTCGCGCAAAAACAACACAGCGACTAACACCAATAATACAAACGGCAAGGCGATTATATTGAGCGCAAGCCAACCGCCCTTGGCTAACAAAAAACCAGCCGATAAAGACGCAATGAGTTGCGCGCACAGCACTAAAAAATCATTGCTGCCTTGTACTTTGGCTTGTTCTCCCGGCAAGCAAACGTGCGTGAGCAAGGTGGTGCCACCGATGAATAAAAAATTCCAGCCAATGCCAACACACACGAGCGATAACCAAAAATCTAATACTTGTAGATGACTAAACGCAAAACCTAAGGCCAATATATTAAACGCGATCCCTGCTAACATAACTTTTTGTGCGCCATGTTTTTGAATCAAATGGCCGGTAAAAAATGAAGGCAAAAACATAGCAATCACATGCCATTCAATAACAAAGGCAGTTGCATTGTAACTATGATGATGCGCATGCATTGCTAAAGGTGTTGCGGTCATTAATAAGCTCATCACGCCAGAACCTAAGGCGGCTCCGAGTACAGCAATAATAAAAATAGGTTGGCGAATAATAGTAAACAGGGCGCGTGCTTGAGGCGCAGATGCATTGTGATTCCGAGAGTGCGGAATGTTAAGCTGTCGCGCCAAGAAAAAAGCCGCCGCGCTTAATAACATCATGATAATAAATGAACCAACAAAAGCGGTAGGCATTAAATCACGGGTAAATTTGCTGAGCTCTGGGCCGACCACGCCACCCACAATACCGCCAGCTAATACCCAAGAAATAGCTTTGCTTTTAAAGTTGGCATCAACAACTTCACTGGCGGCAAAACGATAATATTGACCAATGCCCATGTAGTTGCCGATAAATATCGCGCCTAAACACAACAGCCAAAAATTTTGTTGCCATATTGCGAACGCGCTACACGCGCAACCTGCCATGCCAAACAACGCAGCTAAAGAAAAACCTAAACGTCTGCCAAAGCGTTGCATAAAAAATGCAGCGGGTAAAATTATTAATGCTGAACCAAATACAAACGCAGTGATCGGTAAGGTCGACCATTTAGCATGAGGCGCTAACTGTGCGCCCACTAAACCATCAATGGTGACTAAGGTGATGGAATGTGTAAGTAATATGGCTTGCGAGAGACACAGCAACCAAATGTTTCGATTTGGAAACGAGGCAGTGTTCATATTGGTTTTATAAATATGTGATGTTAAGTGTGATAAGCAGGACTTAAATCATGCACGGCTTGTACTAAGGCGGCGACATTGTCAGGATGAATACCAGGATGAATGCCGTGACCTAAATTAAATACATGACCATTACCAGGGCCGTAATCACGTAATACATTACCAACTTCGCGACGAATCGTATCTGGATCAGCATATAAAATAGAAGGATCCATATTACCTTGTAATGCAACGCTATCATTAACCGCACGACGTGCGTCGCTTAATGAATAAGTCCAATCAACACCTAAGGCATCACAACCTGTTTTCGCCATATCAGCTAACCAGTTACCGCCGTTTTTAGTAAACAAGGTGCAAGGTACGCGACGACCATCGGCATGAGTGGTGAGTTGTGAAACAATCTGTTGCATATAGTGCAAAGAAAATTCGCGATAAGTTGCGGGTGATAACACACCGCCCCACGTATCAAAAATCATAACGGCTTGTGCGCCCGCCGCAATTTGTGCGTTCAAATAACTGGTAACCGATTGCGCCGTTTTTTCTAATAATAAATGCAAGGTCGCAGGTTCAGAAAACATCAAGCGTTTAATGTGTTCGAAATTTTTAGTAGAACTACCTTCTACCATGTACGTTGCGAGCGTCCACGGACTGCCAGAGAAACCAATTAATGGCACTCGCCCCTTTAACGCTTTGCGAATAGTGCGTACGGCATCCATCACATAACGTAATTCTTGTTCTGGATCGGGTATGGGTAACGCTTCAATGGCTTTAAGCGTTTGTACTGGATGTTTAAAACGCGGGCCTTCGCCTTCCGAAAAATACAAACCTAAACCCATGGCATCAGGGATAGTTAAAATATCAGAAAATAAAATAGCGGCGTCGAGTGGAAAACGTTCGAGTGGTTGTAGCGTAACTTCGCAGGCTAATTCAGGATTAGTGCATAAGCCCATAAAATTACCGGCTTTAGCGCGTGTCGCACGATACTCCGGTAAATAACGACCTGCTTGACGCATGATCCAAACCGGCGTGCGATCCACGGGTTCACGCAACAGTGCTTTAAGAAAGCGATCATTTTGCAAGGGGCTGGTCATGACACTACATCCTGCGCGTAACAGAGGCGAATGAATTTATTTTGAATTCTGTATCGATTGCGATAACCGCAATCTTAACGACTCAGAATAATAGGGTAAACCTTTGAAGTCTAACGAATACGTCCGCTTAAACATTTAAGTAGCGCAAAATACCTTCAGCCGCTTGGCGACCTTCAAATACGGCAGTCACCACTAAATCGGAACCACGCACCATATCACCACCTGCAAATACTTTTGGATTGCCAGTTTGGAAAGCGTGAGTGTTTGCTGTGGGTGGTTTTTCGGGCGCGATCACGCGACCATTCGTATCTGTTTTAATGCTGTAATCCATAAACCAATCCGCTGGACTGGGTCGAAAACCAAACGCGATGATGACGCGATCAGCCGGAATAATTTCTTCCGAACCGGGTACGACTTCAGGACTACGACGACCCCGTGAATCGGGTTTGCCTAACTGGGTTTGCACCACTTTGACACCGATAACACCTTTAGCATCACCGAGAATTTCTACCGGTTGACGATTCCATAAAAATTTCACGCCTTCTTCTTTAGCGTTTTGTACTTCGCGACGTGAGCCGGGCATATTAATTTCATCGCGGCGATAAACGCAGGTGACGCGCGTGGCTTGTTGACGTATGGCCGTACGATTGCAATCCATCGCAGTGTCACCGCCACCGAGCACGACCACACGTTGAGTTTGCATATCAATAAAGTCATTTGGATTTTTTTCTAAACCCATCAAGCGCCGAGTATTAGCAATTAAATAAGGCAGTGCTTCATAGACACCGGGTAAATTTTCGCCGGGAAAGCCACCTTTCATATAGTTGTAAGTGCCCATGCCTAAAAACACCGCATCGTATTCATCTAACAATTGTTGGAAAGACATGTCTTTGCCAATTTCAATGCCTAAACGAAACTCAACGCCCATTTCTTCTAGTATTTGACGGCGAGTTTTCACAACTTCTTTTTCGAGTTTGAATGGGGGAATGCCAAACGTGAGCAAACCGCCAATTTCTTCATAACGATCAAATACAATCGGTTTTACGCCGTTGCGCACCAAAATATCAGCGCAACCCAAACCAGCGGGCCCTGCACCCACAATCGCAACGCGTTTGTTAGTGGCGATAACGCCGGACATATCAGGACGCCAACCTTGTTTTAAGGCTTCATCGGTAATGTATTTTTCAATTGAACCAATCGTCACTGCGCCAAAGCCATCATTTAAAGTGCACGCGCCTTCACATAAACGATCTTGCGGACATACGCGGCCACACATCTCCGGCAAGCTATTTGTTTTGTGCGACATTTCCGCCGCTTCAAATAAATTACCTTCTTCAATCAGTTTTAACCAATTAGGAATGTAGTTGTGAACCGGGCATTTCCATTCGCAATAAGGATTGCCGCAACCTAAACAACGCTCGGATTGTTGAGAGGCTGTTTCTGGATCGAATTGACCATAAATTTCTTTGAATTCGTAAATACGGATGTCCGCGCTTACTTTTTCGGGATCGCGGCGCGCGACTTCTAAGAATTGCAGGACGTTGGATTTGGTGGTCATCGTATCAACCCATTGCGATCCGTGGAGGATTCCGCGTGTTAGCGGGAATCAAGCTAATTTGGTTTTAATTAGAGTGCTAACTTGGCCGATGTCAGCGCGACCTTGTAATCTTGGTTTGAGCAATGCCATGACTTTGCCCATGTCTTTCGCAGAGCTTGCGCCTGTTTCAGCGATGACGGCGTCAATTAAGCCTAAAATGTCTGCTTCGCTTAAGGGTTCCGGCAGATAAGATTGAATCAACACTAATTCTGCTTGTTCAATGTCGATCAAATCTTGCCGCGCAGCTTTTTCAAAATGGCCAATAGATTCACGACGCTGTTTCACCATTTTGTCTAAGATGGCTAAGATCCGGGTATTGTCTAGTTCAATGCGTTCGTCGACTTCAATTTGTTTAATGGCCGACAAAATTAACCGAATCGTACCCAAGCGTGTCTTTTCACCCGCACGCATGCTGGCTTTCATGTCATCCTGAAGACGGGTTTTCAGGTTTTCGTTGGCGACACTCATAATTGACTCACAACCTTGACCACCCTTATGGATTTAGGGGATCGAGTTGATGCAAACGGCTTAATAAAGGCGTATGCGACGAGAATGTTCTTTAGAAATACGCTTTTGATGGCGTTTTACCGCAGCAGCAGATTTACGCTTGCGTTCGGTAGTAGGCTTTTCATAAAACTCACGACGGCGGGTTTCGGTCAAAACACCGGCTTTTTCACACGTACGCTTAAAACGACGCATAGCAGATTCAAAAGGTTCGTTCTCTTTAACACGGACATTCGGCATGAAAGTAACACTCTCCAATTCAAGGGTCGCCGATTATAATCGCGACTCCAGCGAAAGCAAACATAGAAAGCGTAGATATGAAAACAATAAGGGTTTTAGGCATAGAAACATCCTGCGATGAGACCGGATTGGCGATTTATGATCGTCAGCAGGGTTTGTTGGGGCATGTTTTGCATTCCCAAGTCGCTTTGCATGCCGAATACGGCGGGGTCGTTCCCGAATTAGCCTCACGAGATCATGTGCGGCGCTTGCCCGCGCTGTATCAACAATTATTGGCGGAAACCCAAATTGATCCAAATAGCTTCGATGCGATTGCCTATACCGAAGGCCCCGGCCTGATAGGCGCCTTGTTAACCGGCGCTGCTTTTGCGAAATCCTTAGCCTGGAGCTTGGGTTGTCCCGCGATAGGTGTACATCACATGGAAGGCCATTTATTAGCGCCGTTATTAGAAGAACCCGCGCCTGAATTTCCTTTTTTAGCCTTATTAGTATCCGGTGGCCACACTCAGCTGATGGCGGTAAGCGCGTTGGGGCAATATGAATTACTGGGACAAAGTTTGGATGACGCGGCCGGTGAGGCGTTTGATAAAACAGCCAAATTATTAGGCTTAGGTTATCCCGGTGGGCCGGCCTTGGCTGCCTTGGCTGAGCACGGAGATGCTTCACGGTTTCAAGGTAAAGCCCGTTTCCCTCGTCCTATGACCGACAGACCTGGGCTAGATTTTAGTTTTAGTGGTTTAAAAACCGCTGTGGCGTTAACGATTCAGCGATTATTAGATGGTTCTGCGATGGATGCACAAACGCGTGCGGATATTGCCCGCGCATTTGAAGAAGCGGTGGTAGACACCTTATCTATGAAGGTCGATCGCGCTTTGCAACAAACGGGTTTGAAACGCATAGTGGTTGCCGGTGGCGTAGGCGCCAATCGGCGTTTGCGAGCGCAATTGCGCGCGTTGGGTGAGCAGCGCGGCGTAGAGGTATTTTATCCGCGCATCGAATTTTGTACTGATAACGGCGCGATGATTGCCTTGGTCGGTAGCTTTTATGTGGAAACGGCGCAGCAGCATCCAGTCGACCATTTTATTCGCGCGCGTGCGCGTTGGCCTTTAAGTACTCGTTAGGTAAGCAGGAAACATTATTTTTTTTGACCAATGCGACTTTCTTGGCCGTGTAATAAGCTAGGATCAATCGAGTTGAGCTTATTGAATTTTAATTCCTGGAATATCTGTCTTCAGGCCCCTATACAAATGTTATGTGAAACCATATGGAAAGATTTGAAACATATTTCCGCTTAGGGGGAGACGATAAGTTTAGATGGATTGCGGAAATCAAGCTGGATACTTTTGAGGAAATAAATCCAAAGGTGTAGAAGCTTTGGGCTGATATTTCTTCATTGCTATCAAGCTGTGATGACCCTGAAGATCCTCCATCCTAATATTATTCTCTGCTTATAGAATTAGATCCACTAGAAGAGGCTAGAGATCAGTCGTGCATTATTGCGATCGTGTTCACAGCAATGTACTTCGAAGCCTTTATTTATGATTATGCTGCATCTTGTTTGGGAGATAAATATTCTAAAGATCACTTGGATAAACTAGACTTTATATCAAAGTGGCTGATTATTCCTAAACTGATCACAGGAAAAGAAATGTCAAAATCTGGTCAAGCTTACGAATCATTAAAGCGTCTCCACAAGGATCGAAACTCTCTCGTCCACCTGAAATCTAGAGAAATTAATTTCAATAGTGAAGAAATGGTAAATTATTTGAAGGCTCGTGAGCAAGATATTCAAGACTCAACAAAAAACTGTAGGAAAGCGTTAAAGCATGTAGTTCAAGAGCTTTTGGAAATTGATCCAGATCATCCAAAGGTTATGTTGGCAATTCAATCACGTAACAAGCGCGTAGGATGGGTTGAGCAACGCGATACCCATCAATAAAAAAATCGGTGCTTAAATATGACGCAATAGCAGCGGGCTTATTCAAAGGGAAATTTATTTCTTTGCAAATTAACCTCGGGAATCGTTGTAACGCATTACTAATCGATTCTGTGGGTGTATTACGACGATCAGTATGGCTGTGAAAAAAGCCGGGCATGTGGAAAGAGTCCACGGTTGAGCTTATTTTTTATTTCGTAATTAGATGCGGAAAAGTTTTTTTGGAAATAAATCAGGAATTATAGTTTGGAAGAGCGGAATGACATAGGCGATGATGGATATCGCGTTGCTCAACTCATCCTACACGCTTTCTACACCTTCATTAAACATCATCACAAGTCACCCGCAGGAGAAGTACGATGAAAACCAACACAGTTGTTCATTTCGAGATTTACGTGCAAGACATGACGCGTGCCAAAGCATTTTATGAGGCCGTGCTTGAAACTCGGCTTGAACATATGCCCAGTCCGATTCCTGATGTGGCGATGGATATGTGGTGTTTTCCTATGGACAAAGAGTCCGGGATGAGCAGCTACGGTGCAGGCGGTATGCTGGTCAAAATGGACGGCTTTACTCCTGGCGGTGGTGGCACTCTGGTTTATTTTGGATGTGATGATTGCGCTGTGCAGGTCGCGCGAGCGGCAGCGCACGGGGGCAGTTTATTCCAAGAAAAAACACCCATCGGTGAGCACGGTTTCTGCGCGCTGGCTAAGGATACTGAAGGCAACTTAATTGGATTTCACTCCATGAAATAAGGAAAATGGCGATGCTTTTTCAGTGCACTGAGTAATGATGTTGAAGTGCAAGCCATTACGCGCGTTCGGGTCGGGTAAGTTTGGCGTACGCGCTGCTTTATCTAGAGGAGAAGCTATGAAAGGGAAATGTCTTTGCGGCTCGATAGAAGTCGCGGCGAATGAATGCAAGGAAGTAGGACTTTGTCATTGTTCTATGTGCAGGCGTTGGTCTGGAGGCCCGATGTTTGCTGTGCATTGCGGAAACGCTGTTGAGTTTAGCGGCGCCGAGCCATCGATTTATCGTTCATCTGATTGGGCCGAGCGTGGATTTTGTTCAATCTGTGGGACGCATTTATTCTATCACTTGCTTCCAAGTGATGAATTCATATTACCTGCTGGCATCTTCCAGGATCAGGAATTTCAATTGACGAACGAAATATTTTTCGATGAAAAGCCCGGCTACTACGAGCTTAAGAACGAGACACATAAAATGACGGGGCAGCAGGTCTTTGAGCAGTATGCTCCGAAAAGTTGAGTTTCCAGCGTGTAGGATGGGTTGAGCAACGCGATACCCATTGATAAAAAAATCGTTGCTTAAATGTGACGCAAGAGCGACGGGCTTATTCAAAGGGGAATTTATTTCTTTGCAAGTTAACTTCGCGAATCGTTGTAATGCATTATTAATCGATCCTGTGGGTGTATTGCGACGATCAGCATGGCTTTGAAAAAACCGGACATGTGTAAAGAGTCCACGATCGGGCTTATTCTTTAATTTGTAATTAGATACGAAAAAGTTTTTTAGAAATGAATCGGGAGTTGTAGTTTGGGAGAGTGGAGTGACAGGGGCGCATGATGATGGGTATCGCGTTGCTCAACCCATCCTACGCGCTATGATCAAACATCAATATAAACTATTGTTAATACCAACATTCTTTTTTTCATCGGCATTAAGTTATGCCGATGTTTTCGATGAATCAATGACATCTATAAATTAAAGCAGTGCGCTTTGTAGCATTGTTGAATGACAATAAAAACCCTGATGCACCTCTGTGCCAAAAATTCATGTGGTTGTCATGAATGGTTCGATTGGTCGGGAATCATCCTGAAAATTCGTTTTAGTGGGGGAGCCTCAGACTCATTTTCTCTTTTCTTGTGCCCATCCCATTTTCTGCCACTCCACCTTTTCCCCTTTTATTTCGGGCGGATTCAATCGCTATTCAGACAACGTAATGGCACACTGAGGAACCTCCAACCACCGAGATCAAAATCACCATGAACCTGCATATCGAACTCATCCCCATACTCTCCATTCTGGCCGGCGTACTCATCCTCATGATGCCCAAGCTTCTGAACTACGTGGTGGCCATTTACTTGATTGTCGTCGGTTTGATTCAGTTGTTTGGTCTGCGCATATAGCACCGCTTGTTGCAGCAAACCTCCGCTACGACGATCGCGATACACAAGGACGGCAGCATAGATCCGCTTTAACAGCGGATTTTTAGCAGCAACAGTCGCGGACACAGCGCGTAGGATGGGTTGAGCAACGCGATACCCATCAATAAACATTATTTTTTTTGGCCAATCCGACTTTCTTGACCGTTTAATAAATTACGAATATTGCTGCGATGACGATAAAACAAAAGCAAAGAAATTAAACTCATACTCGCAACCATCAGAGTGGAGCCCAGGAATAGATAACAATAAATAGGTAAAAAGAAGAAAGTGGTTAAAGCGGCTAAAGAAGAATAGCGAAAACTAACCGCCATCAACAACCAAGTGCCGCTGGCCGCTAAACCTAGCCAAAGGTTTAATCCGTAGGCAATACCAAACGCAGTGGCGACACCTTTGCCGCCTTTAAAGCCAAAAAACACCGGGTATAAATGTCCCAAAAATGCACCTAAGGCCGCGGCGCTTACATATTTCGCATCTAAATCAAAACCATACGCGACGATAAAGACAGGCAAGAAACCTTTCAGTGCATCACCTAGCAGTGTGATAATGGCCGCCGTTTTATTACCGATGCGCAAAACATTGGTTGCGCCCGGATTATTTGAGCCAGTGATACGCGGATCAGGCAAACCCATTAAGCGACAGACAATAATGGCAGCCGAAATAGAACCGCAAAAATAGGCGCTCACAAAAATAGCGACTAGTTCTAACGCGAGCAGTGTGATGGAAGTCGAGCCGTTACTTGTAAAAGGCAATAAATTAGTCATGTGGTTTTATGCAATCAGTTAAAGACAATCAAACAAAGTCGCATTGTAGCCAAGCGCATCCTGCTTGGCTTGTGAATCGCGACGCGCGCATTCTATGTTAACTAAAAAAGTGTATGGCGCTGGGCCTGATTTAGTTTTATTGCATGGCTGGAGCATGAACAGCGCCGTTTGGGCGCCGCTCTTACCTTTACTGCAAACCCGCTACCGCGTGCATTGTGTGGATTTACCGGGACATGGTTTTAATCGACATTATTTACCGGGTCTAACGTTGCGTGATTGGTCGCAAGCGCTGCGTGAAATTATTCCTGAAAATGCGCAATTATTAGCGTGGTCTTTAGGTGGTTTAGTGGCCTTAGATTTATGTGCAAGTGGTTATAGCGCAAACCGTGTTGATTTAATTGCGAGCACGCCGTGTTTTGTACGACGCAGTGATTGGCCTGACGCTATGCGTGAAGTTGCATTAGATAATTTTGCGACGTCGTTACGCACGGATTATCGTAAAACCATGCGCGATTTTTTAGCGTTGCAAGCACTAGGCGAGGAGCACATCAAAATTTTAATACAGGATTTAAATACCGCATTAACTGCAGGTGGTGAGCCCAGTTTAGAAGCCTTAACCGCGGGCTTGCATATATTAAGAAATAGCGATGTGCGCGCAGCGTGGCAAAATTTGCAATGCCCTGCCTCGTGTTTGTTGGGCGAGAAAGATGGCATTGTGCCCGCTAAAGCGGCGCTTGCTTTGCAGCAGTTAAATGCGCAAGCCAATATTTATGTGGTGCCCCGTAGCGGTCATGCGCCGTTTATTTCGCATCCACAACAGTGTTTGGATTTTTGGCGCAGCATTTGGCCTTCTAATATTATGGGTAATGTTATCAGCGAGGTTAAGGCGTGAATTCTTTGCAACAAGCGCGTATTCGCAGCGCTTTTAATCGTGCCGCACCTCGTTATGCCGCTGCCGCACATTTACAAAAACACGTAGCGGAAGTTTTAGTGCATGGCTTGCAAAATTATAATGCTGAGCATGCTCGGCGGCAGCGGCCAAGCGATCAATTGGTGGATCAATTGGTGGATCGATTAGAAGATCAATCAGTAGATCAATCAGTGAATCGATTATTAGATATTGGCGCGGGCACTGGTTTTGTCAGCAACTTATTACAACAGCATTATCCTCATGCGCAGTGTGTCGCGGTAGATTTAGCGCCCGCCATGTTGCAGTGTTTGCGTGCAGAATTGCCGGCTACGGCGTTGGTTTGTGCGGATGCGCAAAGCTTGCCGTTGGCCGCTAAAAGTTTTTCGATCGCCGCTTCAAGCTTAGCGTTTCAATGGTGTGCGGATATAGCGCAGGTATTTAAACAGTGTGCGCGGGTCTTACAAAGTGATGGCGTGTTAGCGTTTGCGACTTTTTTACCCGGCACGCTGGCGGAATTAAATCAGGCTTGGCAACACGTGGATGCGGGCAGACATGTGAATAGTTGTCTGCCGCAAGTTGAATTGCAGGCGCAGTTAGAACAAGCGGGATTTGCCGAAATACAGTGGCAATTGCGCACCGAACACACTTATTACGAGACGGTCGATCAATTATTGCTAGAGCTACGGACGATTGGCGCCAATACGGTGGTAATGAGCGAATTAGCCGAATCTACTGCGCAACGCACGTTGCCACGTAATATTAAGCAACAATTGGCACGCGCTTACCCCTTGGTAAATGGTCAATATCAGGCCACTTGGCAGATTGCTTATGCGTATGCGCGAATTCCTTAGGAACTCAACTCTCATACAGTTGCTTTAGTCAGTTCTATTCCCCTACAACTTTAAGGTACAATCGCGCCCGCACAGTGCGGCCGGTTGTCTCTGACTGGCTTGCCCCGGCCTAAGCTTGCGACGACATTCTGTTGTAGGTTTTTAAGCCGAGCTGCGGCAAAGAATTGTTTGGTAAGTAAGTTTTCATGCGTGCAAACGAGTTCATCACGTTGCATCACCCATGATATTGACGCTTAATTTTAGATTTTAGGTGAGGAGTAACACATGCACAGATTGAAAGCCGCCCTACAGGGATTGTTTTGCGCGTTATTGGTATTGATAGCGCAACCTGTTTTGGCAGACTGGGCCGTGAATATGCCCCGTGGTGTAACGCAGATCAGTAATGAAGTGTATGAGTTACACATGATTATTTTTTGGATCTGTGTAGTGATTGGTGTGGGTGTGTTTGGCGTTATGTTTGCCTCTATCTATTTACATCGTAAATCACGCGGCGTTAAACCAGCGACGTTTCATGAAAGCCATACAGTGGAAATTATCTGGACCATTATTCCTTTCTTTATTTTGATTGCGATGGCAATTCCTGCCGCCAAAATGCTGATCAAAATGGAAGATACGCGCAACGCTGATATGACCGTTAAGATCACTGGCTATCAATGGATGTGGGGTTATGAATATGTCGATCAAGGCGTCTCGCTCTACAGCCGCTTAGACAATGAAAGTAATACAGTGCGCCAAGTAAAATCGGGTTTAGACCCTAAATCAGTACCGAATTATTTATTGAACGTCGATAATCAACTCGTCTTGCCAGTGGGTAAAAAAATTCGTTTCTTAATTACCGCCAATGATGTTATTCACGCGTGGTGGGTGCCTGATTTAGCTGTGAAAAAAGATGCGATTCCAGGTTTTGTAAATGAAGTCTGGACCAAGATTGATAAAGAAGGCATTTATCGTGGTCAATGCGCTGAGCTTTGCGGTAAAGATCATGGCTTCATGCCGATTGTTGTAAAAGCAGTAAGCGAAGCGGAATTTAAGTTATGGATTGAACAACAAAAAAATCCTACCCAAATAGCCAACGCTTCAGCCCCAACGTCTACGGTTGCACTTAACGCAGCAACCCCACAGTAAATTTGTTTAACCCGATTTTTGACCCATTATTTGGATTAGGGGACAGTATATGAGCACTGCAGCAGCACACGACCATCACGATCACCACCAACCGCGCGGTTTAGTGCGTTGGCTTACCACTACTAATCATAAAGACATTGGTAGTTTGTATTTGTGGTTCAGTTTAATTATGTTTTTTATCGGCGGCATTATGGCGCTGATTATTCGTGCTGAATTATTTCAGCCCGGTATGCAAATGGTGAATCCGCAATTTTTCAATTCTATGACCACGATGCATGCGCTAGTAATGATTTTTGGTGGCGTCATGCCAGCGTTTGTAGGCTTGGCTAACTGGATGATCCCCATGATGATTGGTGCGCCCGATATGGCGCTACCGCGTATGAACAACTGGTCGTTCTGGATTCTGCCATTTGCGTTCGCTATGTTGTTATCAACTTTATTTATGGATGGCGGCGCACCAGCCGGTGGTTGGACTTTGTATCCGCCGTTGGTATTACAAACCGGTGATGCTTTACCGTTTGCGATTTTCTCTGTGCATTTAATGGGTATCTCTTCCATCATGGGTGCAATTAATGTCATCGCAACTATTTTGAATATGCGTGCGCCAGGTTTAACGTTAATGCGCATGCCTTTATTCGTATGGACTTGGTTGATTACTGCGTATTTGTTAATTGCAGTTATGCCGGTCTTAGCCGGTGCAGTGACGATGCTGTTAACCGATAAATTTTTCGGTACTAGTTTCTTTAGTGCCGCCGGTGGTGGTGATCCAGTATTGTTTCAACACATATTTTGGTTTTTCGGTCATCCTGAAGTTTACATTTTGATTTTGCCTGCGTTTGGTATTGTGTCGCAGATTCTGCCTACGTTTGCTCGTAAACCATTGTTTGGCTACGCCTCGATGGTCTACGCGACAGCGTCGATTGCATTTTTATCATTCATTGTTTGGGCGCATCACATGTTCACGGTCGGCATGCCGTTGGCCGGTGAATTATTTTTTATGTTTGCCACCATGTTGATTGCAATTCCCACGGGCGTAAAAGTATTCAATTGGGTTGCAACTATTTGGCAAGGCTCCATGACATTTGAAACGCCGATGTTATTTTCTTTAGGTTTTGTGGTGTTGTTTACGATTGGTGGTTTTTCCGGTTTGATGTTAGCCATCACCCCAGTTGATTTTCAATATCACGATACGTATTTCGTCGTTGCGCATTTTCATTATGTATTAGTGCCCGGCGCAGTCTTCGCTATCATGGCGGCGGTTTATTATTGGTTACCGAAATGGACCGGCCATATGTACAACGAAACCTTGGGTAAAACCCATTTTTGGTTGTCAGTGATCGGCATGAACATTACATTTTTCCCAATGCATTTTGTAGGGTTAGCGGGCATGCCACGTCGTATTCCTGACTATGCAGTACAATTTGCAGACTTCAATCAAGTCGCAAGCATCGGCGCATTTCTTTTTGGCTTCTCGCAACTCTTGTTAGTGTGGATTGTGATTAAGTGTGTGCGCGGCGGCCCTAAAGCTACCGATCGCGTGTGGGAAGGTGCCAAAGGTTTAGAATGGTCTGTTCCATCACCCGCGCCTTATCATACGTTTGAAACAGCACCTAGCCAGAAAGTGATTGAAGCGGAAACGCACGGTTAAATTTTTATGACTAACGTCAATGTGCAGCAAGCCGCCCGTAAAACGGTTACGCGTTTGCTGCTCGTTGCGGTAGCGATGTTTGGTTTTGGTTATTTGTTAGTACCTTTATATAGCGTGATTTGTGATATCACGGGTTTGAATGGCAATACCAGCGGCTTAAATGAAGCGCGTGCGCAATCAGTTGATGCTGCGCAAGGGCAAGTGGGCCGTGAAGTGCAGGTAAAATTTACTGCGAATGTTGCCAACAGTGCGCCTATAGATTTTGCGCCTGAAGAAACGACGGTAACGGTGAAATTAGGTGAGCCACGGAGCACTTTGTTTCGCGCTAAAAATCGCAGCGGTAGAGATTTAATTGCGCAAGCATCACCGAGTGTATCGCCTGCGGCCGCTTCTTTATATTTTAGCAAGACCGAATGTTTTTGTTTTACTCGGCAACCTTTTAAGATTGATGAAGAAAAAGAAATGCCAGTGCGATTTGTGATAGATCCTAAATTGCCCGCTAATATTGATACAGTGATTTTGTCTTACACGTTTTTTGATATCACCGAAAAACGTTGATCTAACATAGTTACAAGCGTTTTAAACATTTACTGGAGACAGCAACTTATGTCGCAGGCACATTCAGATCATTATTACATTCCGCATTCCACTAACTGGTGGCCTATTTTTGGTTCTGTTGGACTTACCACTTTATTAGGTGGCTTTTCGATTTTATTAAATGGCCATTCCGTTGGTGCGATAGCGATGTGGGCAGGTTTAGCGATAACGTTGTTCATGATGATTGGGTGGTTTGGTACCGTCATTCGCGAAAGCGAAAAGCAAATGTACAGCGCGCAAGTAGACATTTCATTTCGTTGGGGAATGTTTTGGTTCATCTTTTCTGAAGTGATGTTCTTCGCTGCTTTTTTTGGCGCTTTATATTATGCGCGTACCTTGTCTTTGCCTTGGTTAGGCGGTGAAGGCTCAGGTGTTGCGACCAATGAATGGTTATGGCCGCAGTTTAGTAATGTCTGGCCATCGAATGGTCCTGGCAAAATTGGTGGCCAATATGAAGCGATGGGCGCTATGGGCATCCCATTATTAAATACTATTATATTAGTGACATCGGGCGCCACGATTACTTGGGCGCATCATGCATTAAAGGCTGGACACCGTCGTCAATTGATCGCGGGTTTAGCGTTAACTGTATTGCTCGGTTTTGCATTTATTGGTTTTCAAGCGTATGAATATATTCACGCATACCACGAATTGAACTTAACCATGGCTAGTGGTATCTATGGTTCAACTTTTTATATGTTAACGGGTTTTCACGGCGCGCATGTAACCATAGGCGCGATCATGTTGGCTGTTATTTTAGTGCGCTGCATTAAAGGGCATTTCACACCAGAAAAACATTTTGCTTTTGAAGCCGCTGCTTGGTATTGGCATTTTGTTGACGTAGTATGGTTTGGGTTGTTCATTTTTGTGTATTGCTTGTAAGGCGTTTATTTTTTGCGTTAAACAAGGCAGGCTCTATTAATTCATAAAATAAAAAGCGCTGCCTTGAGCAGCGTTTTTTATGAACCCTATAAAATGGGTAAAATTCTTTAATAAAATGTTTTAAGATGTTTGTGTTTGTGTTTGTGTTTGTTGCGGCATTACGCCATGTGGTTTTATCCAGCCGAATACAAATGCGACTACCAAAAATACTAACAGCGCAGCGGTAAGCCCGATCCGCCACGTTAAGGCGTTGACGTTGCGTTTAGTTTTGCCGTGATCTGTGAGTAAGTAAAATAAGCCGATGAATAAATTCAATACGATCAAGGCCAATACCGCGATAATGATCAGAGTCATGATGAATCACCGTCAAATAAAGAGCGATGAGCTTAACGTAAACAGCAGTGAATTGCATGCCTAAGCATGCCGTTCAATTTGTAATCGGTGGCCGAGCATTTAGTAGTCGCTGGTGGGTAATTTTGCTGGTGCTATTAGCTGCAGGCGGCATGTTGCGGTTAAGCGTTTGGCAATTAGAGCGCGCCGCTTATAAATCTAAAGTATTGGCACAAGCAGAGCAGGCATTACATGCGCCGGTGATCATGTTTGACATGCAAAAGAAACCATCAAACCTATGGTTGCAGCGCGTAACACTACAAGGCATTTATTTGCCGCAGCAATTTTTATTAGATAATCAAATGTTGGATGGCCGTATCGGCTTTGATGTGTTAACACCGTTGCAAACGATTGATGGTGTCGTGTTAGTTAATCGTGGTTGGGTACAAGCGAACGCGCAGCGATCACCTCTCGCCGCGATTGATCCGCCCACCGGCAGACAAGTCATACAGGCGCGCATAACGCGCATTGAAAAAGGCTTTCGTTTGGGAGCGATCGATAGCAATGCACAATGGCCGCGAGTGATACAATATATTGATCTAGCTTTATTGGCCGAGCGGATAGGAACATCATTTTATCCTGCACTGTTTGTGATAGAGAGCAAAAATGATTCTGCTAGTATCTTGCAGCCACACTGGCGCCCTGTAGTTAAAGGCCCATTAAGTAATTACAGCTATGCTGCGCAATGGTTTTTATTTACGCTTATTATGTTAGTTGTTTTTTTTTATTGTAAGCACTCGGCCTGTAACTGAAATTAATTCTAAGGTGTAATCATTGTTATGAATGACATTACTAACAAAAAAACCAGTAACCGTACCGTAGTTTTATTATTTGCTTTATTTTCGGCGCCTATGTTTGGCGCTTGGTATTTGTATTTAAATACTGCGCCAGGAAAACCATGGGGGACGACTAACCATGGTGAATTAATTAATCCGGCGCAACCATTAAAAGAATTTAACGCAACGAATGCGACAAATGAAAATTTAACTTTGGCAAATCTAACCGGGCATTGGACGATTATGATTCCGGTGGTAGGTGAGTGCGCCGAGGTATGTCAGAAAAATTTGTATAACACTAGACAAATTCGCATAGCATTAAATAAAGAAACGGAAAGAGTGCAGCGAGTATTGTTGTTGCAAAATACCCAACAGCTGGTTGGGTTATCGGAAATATTAAAACAGCATGCCGATTTGAAAATCATGATTGCGCCGGCAGATCAAACGTTATGGCAACAACTTAAAATCCTAAATATCCCTTTGCAAGATCAAATATTACTGATTGATCCGCACGCAAATTTAATGATGCAGTTTGCCCCAACAATTAATCCACGCGATATTTTAAAAGATCTTAATAAACTGTTGAAAATTTCTAAGATTGGTTAATGTATGAAAATGGTTTTACTGCAACGATTAACATGGGCGGCCACTATTTTGACATTAGTTGTCATCGTGTTAGGTGCGTATGTGCGCTTATCGCATGCTGGTTTAGGTTGTCCTGATTGGCCGGGGTGTTATGGGCATCTTGATGTCCCTAAGACTACTGAAGAAATAGCTACAGCCGCGCTGCATTATCCCGATCGACCTGTAGTCGCAGCAAAAGCCTGGAAAGAAATGATTCATCGCTATTGTGCGAGTACTTTAGGTTTGTTGATCGTGATGATTAATATAGTGGCATGGCGTCAACGCCGTGCTGGCGTTAGTCAAACATTGCCGTTGCTATTGTTGGGATTAGTCATCTTTCAAGGTTTGCTTGGCATGTGGACAGTCACCTTGTTGGTGAAGCCTGTTATTGTTACCGCACATTTGTTCGGTGGTTTAGCTACTTTAAGTTTATTGTGGTGGTTGTGTTTGCGTTATACCGTCGGCGTCGCTGGACAAATAGTGCAACCGCAATGGCGCCGTGCTTTATGGTTAGTATTGTTTATCTTATTGGCGCAAATATTTTTAGGCGGTTGGACGAGTACAAATTACGCTGCATTAGCGTGTTACGGTTTTCCACAATGCAATCAGCAATGGTGGCCGGATATGCATTTTAATGATGCGTTTATTTTATGGCGTGGTTTAGGCATTGATTATGAAGGCGGTGTATTGGAAGGCCCCGCACGCGTCGCCATTCATTTAAGTCATCGCATTGGCGCGGTGATTACATTTTTAGCTATCAGTGCGATGGCAATTACCTTGTTGCGTCATGCGCAGGGCCGAAAAATTATTACTATTACCGGCGTTGCGATGTTAGCGATGTTGTTTTTACAAATAACGTTAGGTATTAGTAACGTGTTATTTGGTTTGCCATTGTCAGTTGCTACAGCGCATAACGGTGTTGCCGCTTTATTGTTGCTAACCATTATCACGGCTTTATATTTTATTCGCAGCCCAGCGACTACTCGATAAAAACATGTTAAATAATTCGCTCAAACAATATTACCAACTAACCAAGCCAGGTGTAGTAGCGCTTATTGTGTTCACCGCAATTGTGGGTATGTTGTTATCAACGCCGGGTTGGGTTGCATGGCAGCCTGCTATTTTCGGCAGTATTGGCATTTGGCTAGCCGCCGCATCTGCTGCCGCGCTAAATCATTTAATTGATAGACATGCAGATGCCGAAATGGCACGCACTAAAGATCGTCCATTACCCCAAGGTCAATTATCAACCCGCGCAGTATTTATATTTGCTTTAACGTTGGCGGTTTTATCTATGCTGACATTAATTATTTGGGTGAATGTCTTAACCGCCTTATTAACGTTTGCGTCAATGATCGGCTACGCGGTGATTTACACCTTGTATCTGAAACGCGCCACTCCGCAAAATATTGTGATTGGCGGTGCTGCAGGGGCCATGCCGCCGATATTGGGTTGGGTCGCGATCACTAACGAAATTCACCCGCATTCATTATTATTATTTTTAATCATCTTTATTTGGACACCACCGCACTTTTGGGCGTTAGCAGTGAATAAACGCGAAGAATATGCGCGCGTTAATATTCCTATGTTGCCAGTAACACATGGCGCCGATTTCACGCGCTTGCACATTACGCTTTACACTATTTTATTAGTATTAGTGACCTTATTGCCCTACGTGGTAGGCATGACCGGGCTTATTTATTTAGCAGGCGTCAGTTTGTTGAATGCACGATTTTTGTACATGGTCTTTAAACTACAAAAAACTAAAGATGATCGCTTAGCCATGCAAACCTTTGTTTTTTCCATTACCTATTTGATGTTGTTATTTGCCTTCTTATTAATAGACCATTATTTTCCTTATTCTCTAGGGTTTGTTTAAGTCTTAAAGAGCTGCACGCCAGAGCAGTTATGCCGCCGCGCATCGAAATAATTCAATAAACCTTGCCAGCGGTAGCGCGGTGTTTTATGTTGTCAGTACGTCATCGCTCATACCCGAAGTGAACCAGTAGTGAACCAGTAACGCACAAGTAACCAACGTAAAAGGATTTGAAAATGCATCCGCTGCTTGAAAAAATACAGAAATGGCCAGTTTGGTTACATCTGCTAAATATCATCGTCTGTATTTCTTTATTTGCTTGGTTGGATTACAAAACGGGCTATGAATCGGCATTCGCGCCTCTCTATCTTATTCCTGTTTCCTATGCCACGTGGTGCTTAGGCCGCTACCCCAGTTTAATAATTGCATTAACCAGCGTTTTTATCTGGCATCTCGTTAATACCCTTGCGGGTGAAACACATGCACAAACATTCACTAGTTTTTGGAATGCAAGCCTGCAATTTTTAGTGTTAGTGCTCGTGATTGTATTATTGATTAACTTGAAAAAAGGCTACGAAAAAGAAAGCAAATTAGCTCGTACTGATTTTTTAACGGGTGCCGCAAACTCACGCGCCTTGTGGGACATTGCTGAGCACGAAATCAAACGCGCAGAACGTTATAAAATGCCATTCACCGTGGCTTATATCGACATTGATAATTTTCAACAAATCAACGATAAAGAAGGTCATAGCGTCGGTGACAAAGTATTAAAAGAAGTAATTAATGCCATTCAAAGTAATTTACGCGCGAGTGATACAGTTGCACGAATGGGTGGTGATGAATTCGCTATTTTATTGCCCGCTACCAACACCGACGCTGCGCGTGATGTTATGCCAAAATTACAACGCATCATGCTTGATAAAATGATAGCCAATAGCTGGCCTGTCACTTTTAGTATTGGTGCAGTAACATTTCAAACCCCACCTGAAAGTGTAGATGCCATGTTAAAAACTGCGGATCAACTGATGCATAGCGTCAAATCAGCTGATAAAAACGCAGTGGAATACATGATCTATCGTTAGTCTTTTAAGAAAGAGCAATCGTGTGTTATTTGTAAAAAGCATAGGAAATTTTTTCCGACTCGAAGCCGCTAGTGGCGTTGTCTTGTTGTTCGCGGCAGTTATCGCCTTATTAATGAGCAATACCAGCGCGGATGTTTTATATAACGCGTTATTAACAACGCCCCTAGAAATCCGGCTGGGTGATTTACACCTAGCAAAACCATTGTTCCTGTGGATTAACGACGGACTGATGGCCATTTTCTTTTTAACTATCAGCCTAGAAATCAAACACGAATTTCTCGAAGGTCATCTCGCGCATTGGTCGCAAGCATCGTTACCGTTGATGGGCGCAATTGGCGGCATGTTATGTCCAGCACTTATTTATGTTTGGTTTAACCAAAGCGATGCGACAGCCATCAATGGATGGGCGATCCCAACCGCGACCGATATCGCGTTTGCTTTAGCCATTGTCGCGCTATTAGGAGCACGGGTACCTGTAGCCTTAAAAACATTTTTGTTGTTGCTTGCGGTGATTGATGATTTAGGCGCCATCATTATTATCGCCATGTTTTATACCGACAATCTTTCTTGGTTATCGTTAGCACTTGCGGGCGCATGTTGCGGCGTTTTATTAATACTTAATTTTTACAAAGTTACACGCATCGCAGCTTATATTATGGTGGGTGTCGTGTTATGGGTATGCGTATTAAAATCCGGCGTACACGCAACCTTAGCCGGCGTTATTTTAGGGTTTGCTATTCCATTAAAAGATTCGGAAGGTAATAAAATAGCAGGCAAACTCATGCATTCATTAGTGCCGTGGGTTGCCTTTGGCATTATGCCCTTATTTGCATTTGTGAATGCTGGCGTAGATCTAAAACACGTGGGACTTGGAGAATTAACCAGCAGTATTCCATTAGGCATTATGCTCGGTTTATTTTTGGGCAAACAATTCGGCATATTTATTTTTTCATGGGCCGCCATTAAATTAGGTATTTCACAACTACCCAAAGATGCAAATTGGTTACAACTTTACGGCATCGCTTTATTGTGTGGCATTGGTTTTACAATGAGCTTGTTTATCGGCAGCCTTGCGTTTTCAGATCCAGCGCACACCGCCGCGGTACGTTTAGGCGTGTTGGTAGGTTCATTTGCAGCAGGAGTATTGGGGTATATCGTGTTGCGATATTTTGCGCAGCCGTCGATAGACGCTTGACAGAAATAAAAAAATAAATACAACCCACAAACATCATCCAATTTTTATTTGCTGACAGCAAAGTGTCATTTTTATGACACATACTGACCGATAAAACGTTTTCTTGCTCGGCTCAATGGTCAGCAAATAATTTATTTTGTTAAGCAAGCTCCCTTATACTGCCTCTAGTAAAATAACGTACGTTGTTAGCTGTAACGTAATTAGCGTTAATATTATAAAAACAGGACGTTTGGCATGGGCAGTATCGAAAAAATTTATAAGCTGCATCAATTATTCAAAGAACGCCGTACGCCCGTTTCTCTTAATGAGATACAAGAAGAGCTAGAATGCTCAGAACGACATGCTTATCGTCTCGTTAACGAAGAGCTGCGTGATAAATTCGGCGCGCCAATAGAATTAAACACCGAACGCGGCGGCTATTATTACAACACAAAACAACAAGACAACTACGAACTCCCTGGCGTATGGATGAGCCAAGCTGAACTAGAAGGCCTGTCTATGGCGCATTTCATATTAGAGCGCGTGCAAGCCGGTCTGTTAAATACAGACATACAAAAACTGGTTCAACGCATACAAAAAATACTCGCTAATAAAAAAATCGGTGGCAGTCAAAATCTCACCGAACGTATTCATATCTTAAGCATGGGGCGACGCACTTATAATGATGCCGCGTATAAAGCCGTGATTAATAGCATTAATAAACAGCAGCAACTTCAGGTTGTGTATTACAGCAAGAGCAACAATGAAACGAAAACACGCACTATCTCGCCACAACAGCTAGTCTTTTACAGAGACAACTGGTATCTCGACGCCTATTGCCACACAGCAAATGAATTACGAATCTTTGCGCTTGACGGTATTCAGCAAGTAACCGCGAGCCAACATGCAGCCCACCAAATCCCTCCTGAAAAACTTCACCGACATTACGCAACGGCTTATGGCCTCTTTGCGGGCGAAGCAACGCGCACGGCAGTCCTCAAATTTAACGCCTATCGAGCGCGTTGGGTTGCACAGGAACAATGGCACCCCGATCAAAAAGGCACACAGTTAGCCGATGGCAGTTATGAATTGCATCTACCTTATCATCACGCAACCGAGCTAATAATGGATATCCTGAAATACGGCGCAGAAGTAGAAGTGATAAGCCCGCCTGATCTGCGAGCCGCCGTTGCCGAAAAACTACGCGCAGCGGAAAAAATATATGCCACTTAAAAAGCCCCTGACAGGATTTGGCAGTGATGCTTGCTAGAGTCTAGATAAGGAAAATGGAGAAATACAATGAGCGATAGCAAGTTTGCACAACTAGTAGGCCATACCATAAAAAGTATTATCGTCAAACAAAATACCCAAGACGGATATCCATCCTGCCAAATATTTTTGGAACTGGAAAACAGCTAATTTTATGAGCTGTATGCAAATCAAATAGGCGAAATAAGGATCAGCGCTCACGATCAAATGACGCGAGAGCAAGCAAAAGATTATGGTGGCAACAGAATGAAAGTAGTGTTTGAACATCCTGTTCTAGATGATAAATGAGTAGATAAAAAACGTAATCTCTTAAATAAAGGAAAAACCATGCGTGGATCACCAGAAGTTATGCTGGGAAAAACTACTTCCGCAATTGGGGTGCGCGAAAGTAACGCTGATAAAGTTAGACCTCAAAAACAATTGATTTTAATGTTTAGTGATAACACCAGCTATGAAATATGGGGTGAAACCTACCTGGGGCTGTCCAGTGGTATTGAACCATATGGGCTTGAACAGGTTAAAAAGAAGCGCCAAGAATGCTATCGCATAGTGTTTGAAGCTGCGCTTGAGCAGCCTCATTAGGTTATTTATGAAAATAGACAATCGGAAAGCATTGATATGATGATGGAAGAAATAAAAAATTCTCAAAGAATGAAATGAAAATTTTATATGAGTATAAAAAATAAAATATTTTATGGATGATTTTTCTCCCTCTGATTTAAAAGCCATACTGCACTCCAAGCGTGCCAATCTTTATTATTTGGAACATTGTCGCGTCATGCAAAAAGATGGGCGCGTACTTTATCTAAAAGAGGCTAAACACGAAAATCAATATTGGAATATCCCTATTGCCAACACGACGGTTGTCATGTTGGGCGCCGGCACGTCTATCACACAAGCAGCAGTACGCATGCTAGCAAAAGCAGGTGTGCTCATTGGTTTTTGTAGTGGTGGTGGTACACCTTTATATATGGGCTGCGAAATTGAATGGATGACGCCGCAAAGCGAATATCGTCCAACACAATATGTACAAGGTTGGTTATCATTTTGGTTTGATGACGCACAACGATTGATTGCAGCCAAAACATTACAAAAAACGCGCATCGAATATTTAGTACACGTATGGCAAAAAGACCGCGATCTAAAAGCAGAGGGATTTGATGTAGAGGACAGTGCTATTAAAACGGCACTAGAAAACTTTAGCCAACGATTAAATTCCGCCACAAACGTGAACGAAGCGTTACTTATAGAAGCACAACTAACAAAAACCCTCTATAAATACGCTGCCCACAGAACTAAACACACCGACTTTGTGCGCCAACATGAAGGCATAGACAAAGCGAATGCTTTTTTAAATCACGGTAATTATTTAGCCTATGGTTTAGCCGCATGCACTTTGTGGGTGCTTGGAATTCCGCATGGATTCGCAGTGATGCACGGCAAAACGCGGCGCGGTGCTTTAGTATTCGATATAGCTGATCTGATTAAAGATGCCATCGTTCTACCTTGGGCTTTCATCTGCGCAAAAGAAAACGCCACCGAGCAAGAATTCCGTCAACAGTGTTTGCTGTCGTTTGCGCAGCACAAAGCATTAGATTTCATGTTTGATCAAGTTAAAGCATTAGCACTACGAGGCAAGCCAGAAGAAAATGCCATAGCAGATATTGAGTACGCTGTTGATATAAATGATGACGAAACGGCAACAGCATTATGATGGTCACCTTTGTATCCCAATGCCAGAAAAATGCACTCAAAAAAACGCGAAGAGTACTCGACGCTTTTGCAGATCGTATTGGCGACAATACTTGGCAAACCGTCATTACTGAAGATGGCTTACAAACCGTAAAAAAAATGCTACGTCAAACAGCGAGCAAAAGTACGGCCGTTTCGTGTCATTGGATACGCAGTCGTTCACGAAGTGAATTTTTATGGGTGGTCGGCAACAAAAATCAATTTGATGAAATAGGTAGAGTGCCGGTGAATAGCACAAAAAATGAAATAAAAATGCTTGAGAGTCATTGGCACTACTTGCCGTTGATTAAAGTATGTGCGGCACTTGCAGCGTTATTTCATGACTGGGGTAAGGCTTCATCATGCTTTATAAGCAAACTTACTGTGAATAAAGCATTGGGCGATCCACTTCGTCATGAATGGGTTTCATGCCTGTTGTTGCATGCATTTATTAATGGTGCCGAAACAGATGAACAATGGTTGAGCCGCTTAGTCGAAGGAAAAATAAACGAGGAATCCCTTAAGCAATCTCTGGCAAAAAATGCAATTAAAACACCATTACGTAAATTGCCTCCGCTCGCAAGCATGGTGGCTTGGTTGATATTAACGCACCATCGACTTCCGTTGCCAGGCGATAGTAATAAAGATAAATCGACGCAACTACAAAAGCAGTTCAATGGTGCTCCATTGGCTAGATATCATGATCTTTTTGCAAACTTAGATCAGACTTTTGGCTATGAGAATTTAAGCAGCACAGTCAATGTAAATGATTGTCTGACTTTTCCGCAGGGGCTTTTGAGTGAATCTACTGCATGGTTGAGCCAAATAAAGAAATGGGCAGCGAAAGCGCTATCTGAGCAACCTTTACTGGGTCAGTCTTTAGAAAATGGCGTTTGGCGTATTGTCTTGCATCACGCTCGCTTATCACTCATGTTGGGTGACCATTTATATTCATCTAAGCCTGCTGATAAAAATTGGAAGAGTCAGCTTAATATTTATGCAAATACCGATAGAAAAACAAAACAACTCAAACAAAAATTAGACGAACATTTACATGGCGTTGCCAAGCAAGCATTAAACACGGTGCATTGGTTGCCGGCATTTGAAAAAGAATTACCCTTCGCCCACGCAACTAAGAATTTAATGCAAAAAAGCCCTAAAGAATACGGCTGGCAAGATAAAGTGGTCACAAAAATTACTCAATGGCGCGAAGCAGAAATAACAAAACAACAAAATGATAACTTTGGTTTTTTTACAGTGAATATGGCCAGCACAGGCTGCGGTAAAACTTTTGCCAATGCCAAAATTATGCGCGCTTTGTCTCCTGCCGCAGATGAGTTACGTTATATTTTAGCACTTGGCCTGCGTACGCTGACTTTGCAAACAGGTGACGAATACCGCCAACGCATTGGGCTTGATGAAACCGAGCTTGCGGTTTTAATTGGCTCAAAAGCCGTAGCCGACCTTCATAAAGCGAACCAGGAAAAAGAAGATGAAAAAATTTCTGCTGAGGATTTCGGCTCGGAATCTATGGAAACCTTATTAGAAGGCGAATTTGATTACGATGGTAATATTCCAGAAGAAGGCTTGGCGACTGTTTTAATCACCAAAAAGGATCGGCAATTTTTATACGCTCCTGTATTGGCATGCACCATCGACCATATTATGGCAGCAACAGAAACTAAACGTGGCGGTCGTTACATTTTGCCATGCTTGCGTTTAATGTCGTCCGATTTGGTGATTGATGAAATTGATGATTTTGATGGCGGCGATTTAATCGCCATCGGAAGGCTAGTGCATCTAGCAGGAATGCTTGGCCGTAAAGTCATGATTTCTTCTGCCACCATTCCACCAGATTTGGCGCTAGGATATTTCAACGCCTACCAACAAGGTTGGCAATTATTTGCCAAAAGCCGTGACGTCAATCAAAAAATTGGCTGCGCTTGGGTGGACGAATATGGCGTACGAATTGAAACCATCGTATCGCAAGCGACTGAGAGAAACGAGGCAAGCTTCTTTGCCTTCCATCATGTATTTATTGAACAGCGCGTGAAATCTCTTTCACAACAACTCGTTAAACGTAAAGCAAATATTGCATCTATCACGTTGCCATCCGATGTAAACGAAAAAAACTTACAGAATGTTTTTTTCCAAACCGTACAACAGTCAATTATTGAAAAGCACAACGATAATCACCAAATAGATCTAAACACAAAAAAACAGGTATCGTTTGGTGTAGTACGGGTTGCCAACATCACGCCCTGCGTAGCATTAACTGAATTTTTGATGAATGCACTTTGGCCTGATGATATCGACGTTAGGGTGATGGCCTACCATAGCCAACAAGTGCTGTTGATGCGCAGCGTACAAGAAAAGCATTTGGATGAAGTGCTGAAAAGAAAAAAGCCAGATGCCGTGTTCGAACATCCGCACATCAAGCAGCAACTTAAAAATTCGACAACAAAAAATATTATTTATATTTTAGTTGCAACGCCGGTGGAAGAAGTAGGGCGCGATCACGATTTTGATTGGGCAGTAGTCGAACCATCCTCTTATCGTTCAATTATTCAATTGGCAGGCAGGGTGTTGCGCCATCGCAATGTTGAGCCCGCAAGCTGCAATATGGCTTTGCTGCAATACAACCTTAAAGGCTTTAAGCAATTAAATATAGAATTTAAAAATCGTACCCCAGCATTTTGCCATCCGGGATATGAGACGAGCGTACTGAAATTAAATAGCCATAAGCTGAATGATCTAGTCGATGAAAAATCTATTCAGGAACGCATAAATGCAACACCGAGAATATCTCGTCAAGAAACATTAGACCAACATAATCGCCTTGATGATTTAGAGCACATCGCAATCGCGAATTCACTGACAAAATTTAACGCGAAAGGCCCAGAAGCCCTTGAGGGATGGTTGAGTCAATGCTGGTGGCTTACCGCTTTACCCCAACAACTGAATCGATTTCGTGCAAGCAGGCCCACACATATTTTATACCTTATGCCTAACCCGGATGAACGCGAAACAAAGTATGTTTTTATGGAGAAGGATAAAAAAGGTAACCTCGCCAAAGCCGAGCTATTGCAGGGAATTAGTCATCATTTACACCCGATCAAAGAAAATAGATTATGGCTACATCGAGACTACGAAATTATTTTGAAACACACTGCCACTAAGTTTGGTATAACGGTAAAAAAAGCCGCATCAAAATTTGGTGAGATTTCAATTCCGGTTAATGAAGATGGAAGCAAAAGATTTAGTTACTCCCCGCAAACTGGGTTAGCCGAAATTAAATAGGAGGAAATATGTTAGATAGTAAAATTCAAGATTTTTTAAATGACAGAAAAACCAAAAGCCTTAAGAAAATTATCACTGAGGGTATGGATGAGCATGATGTTCAATGCGTTCATTTAGAAGCAGACGAAGAATTTAATATAAATAACTGGTTACCAGACGCCGCTAGAAGAGCAGGACAAATTTCCATGTCATCACATCCCTGCACATTTAGTCACCCTAGTGGCAGGAAAAATAAAAATTCTAAGACGTCAACTGTTATTGCCAATGGCGCTTTCAGCACAGACGGGTTCATTAGGAGTGGCAATGTCAGCGCCGACCTTGATGCATTGGGAAATGCTGCTGCACTAGATGTGTACAAATTTTTAACGATCGAGCTTTCTGATGGAAAACAGCTAATTTCTCATATTGAGCAAGAAACAGAGCTTGCCAAAAATTTATTGAGTATTCCTACTGCAAGCTATGAAGAATTAAGATTAGGCTTAATGGCAATGAAGGAAAGCGATCCCGCTTCCGTTACGAGCTCAAAAATTAAGCAGGTCTTCTTTCCAGTGTTAAATGACTATCATCAGCTTTCAGTGCTCACACCATCGGGCATCATGTATGTGCTACGTAACCGTATACAAGAGATGCGTTTCGGTGATGTGATTACCAAAGCAAAAGAACAACGCAAGAAAAATGAAATTAGTATTACGGGATTTGACGACATTTATAACCTCGGCGTGATTGGTTACGGCGGTACAAAACCTCAAAATATCAGCGTGCTGAACAATCAATACGGTGGTAAAGCCTACTTACTCCAAAGCATACCACCCACCCTAAAGCCAGAAAAAATCCGTTTACCTAATACAGACTTTTTTAGTAACTGCTTATGGCCTAATCAATTCAAAGCTAACTTTGAGTTATTGCATAAGTGCCTAACTGATTCTCGCAATAACCTGAAAGTGCGAACTCGTCGCGATGAAATCCTGTTAAGTATTTTTGATGACATAGTACGAATTATTTGGCAGATCCGTGCAAATGAAAAGGGGTGGTCATTGCGCGAACGCTTTGATAGCTTGCCAAAAGTGCAGAAAATTATTCTTGATAACCACTGGCAAAACGAGCGCGATGAGAACGGCCAAGCGTTAGAAGCTTTTCTAAAGAATGCCGCTCGTTGGATTATTTTAGCTTATAAAAAAGTGCTGGGTAACGAAGCCTTAGCCTTGAATGATGATGAGCTTATGCATGTCTATTATCTTATCGAAGAACAAAAGGAGGGCTTGTTATGAGCATCAAGCGGATTTTGCTATTGCCGCATTTGCATATCCAAAACGCGAATGCATTGTCTAGCCCCTACACCATTGGTTTTCCTGCATTAACCGCATGGCTTGGCGCCGTACATGCACTCCAGCGAAAACTGATAACGGCAGGTTTTGAAGATTTACTTTTCACAAAAGTAGGCGTTGTTTGCCATTGGCTTGATTTACAAACCTACAAAGGTCGTGGCGACTATGTGTATTCCATCATTGGCACGGGCAACCCATTAGACAAGGATGGAAATCGTTCTGCATTTATTGAAGAAGCCCGCTGCCATCTGGATGTTTCGCTCATTATCGAGTGCGAAGGCGTCAATCCATTTACTCAAAACCAATTACAAGAACAAGTTAATTTGCAATTATTAGGCGGTTTAAAATTCGCGGGCGGTGATTTATTATCTGTCGGCAACGTCGATTTTCATGTGATTGACGACGAAGTATCAGAGCGAAAACTTAAACGTCAACTAATGCCCGGCTATGCATTAATAGAGCGTCGTGAACTAATGATAGAAGCTATGCAACAAGGGCAAGATGCACTCGATGCATTGCTTGATTATTTAAGCATTAAGCATCGTAGCGAAATAGACGATGAAGGCAGGGTAACCTGGACAAGTAAGCGCAAAACATCGGGTTGGCTAGTGCCAATTGCTACTGGGTTTCATGGCATAGCGCCACTCATCCCTCCTGGTGAAACCTTGAATCAACGTGACCCAGAAACACCGCATAGATTTGCAGAAGCTGTTGTAACCCTCGGTGAATTCGTAATGCCCTATCGGCTGAATGCGTTAGATGAATTGCTGTGGCACTACCATTACGATGAATTCAGCAATCTTTACTTATGTCAACAATCACTATCCATCACTCAAAACCTTAACGTTTAAAATCAGGAGCAACATCATGGCAAAGAATGAATCGCAAACAATTGGCAAGGCATCGGTATTGGCGTTTGAAAAAAAATTGGTGTCCTCCGATGGCTATATGTATGGAACGACATGGGATAAGCGATCAGAAAAATCAACGCCATTAGCACTGATTGAAAAATCAGTTCGCGGTACGATTTCCAATCGCTTGCCGAAAGCTTTAAAAGACGACCCCGCAAAATTAGATGTAAAAGTGGAAAGCCCGAATTTACAAACTGTAGATGTGTGCGCTCTAGCCCAAGATCAAGATACGCTTAAATTAACTTTTACGTTGAAGGTGCTAAGTGGCGTTGCTAAACCATCGGCCTGCAATAACGCTGATTTTCATAAAAGTTATTCAGCTGTTGCAAAAGCCTACATCGAAAAATATAGCTTTACCGAATTAGCAAAGCGTTACGCAATCAACATAGCGAGCGGCCGTTTTTTATGGCGCAATCGTGTCGGCGCTGAAAATATTGAAGTCTGCGTTAAGGTTCTTAACAGTGGCTCAGATTTATCTTGGAAGTTTGATGCCACAAAAATTTCGTTGCGCAGCTTTGATAATAGTGACTCAAAAATTAATGAATTGGCAGACCAAATTGCAAGCGCATTATCGGGAGATCGTTTTTTACTGCTCGAAATCACTGCATATGCACAAGTTGGCAAAGCACAAGAAGTTTATCCAAGTGAAGAGTTGGTAATGGATAAAGGTAATAGTAAATCTAAGAAAAGTAAGATTCTTTATGCAGTAAATGACAATGCCGCTATGCACTCACAAAAAATTGGCAATGCCCTTCGCACTATTGATACCTGGTACCCAGCCTTTTCAGAAAATGAAACAGGCCCTATTGCAATAGAACCTTATGGTGCTGTAACCAATTTAGGTGTTGCCTACCGTAATCCAAAAAACAAATCAGACTTTTATACGCTTTTTGATAAATACGCTCGTGGTGAAACTTTGGCTAACACAGATGAAGAGCACTATGTAATGGCGGTTTTAGTGCGTGGTGGTGTCTTTGGCGAAAGCGACAAGGATTAGCCATGAAATTTTACATTGAAGCTACCTTGCTGCCCGATGCCGAAATCGGGCTAAATTTCCTATGGGCCAAGATCTATCAGCAAATTCATTTAGCGCTGGTAGAAATTCAAGATGCCAATAAACAAGTACCAATTGCGGTCGCGTTTCCTGAGCATGATAAGTCCACGCTGTATTTAGGAAAAAAATTGAGGTTGTTTGCAAATGAACAATCTCAACTTGATGCGCTCGATATTCGAAAATGGCTTGCCCGCTTTAGTGATTATGTACACTTCACTAAAGTTCGCGAAGTGCCAGCTAGCATCTCACAATATGCTTGTTTTAGTCGTTTACAGGCAAAATCGAATATTGAGCGTGTCGCCAGGCGTAAGGCGCGCCGCGAAAACATCACTGAACAAAATGCCTTGGTACTTCTAAAAGGCTTTAAGGATGAAAAACTGAAAGAACCTTTCATTCACCTGCATAGTTTGAGTGGCGGAAATGATTTTCGTTTATTCATCAGCAAACGGGAAGTTGAACAAGCCGTTACCGGCGGCTTTAATCTTTATGGATTAAGCGCATCCGCTACCGTACCTTGGTTTTAACGTTAAGAAATTTATTGTGAGCAAAACGCCATTATCAACATCCGATCATATGCTAATCAGCATAGTCAGATTATCAAACAAGCCAAAGCGCAAGTTCAACGTAGCGTGAACAGCGCAATGGTGCTTGCTTATTGGCATGGGTCGGTTGATTGTGGAACAAGAGCAGCATTGCGGAAGCCGCGGCAGAATATAGCGCTTCCATTTGAGTATTTGTAGCTATCACACATATTGGTCATTAGTTTGAACCAATAAAATTAGCTCTTTAAAAATTTGCATTAAATTCAATAAGTTGCAATAGGCCTTAAAATCATTGGTCAAAACTGATTAATGCAACTAAGTCCTTCTTGTAACTTATTTTTTTCCCCGTAAACTCCTATTCACTGCCGCACACGCAGCTTAGAAAAAAAAGCGTGGTACGCGGTTAAAGAAGAACGTATTCACTGCCGCACACGCAGCTTAGAAAAACCAAAAACGACCGATCTCTACCCAGACCCTATTCACTGCCGCACACGCAGCTTAGAAAATGGAAATATAGCGATTGACGATAGTTTTATGATTCACTGCCGCACACGCAGCTTAGAAAGTATATTCCGACCCAAACAACCTTATCACTTCATTCACTGCCGCACACGCAGCTTAGAAAGAGTAATGAGAACAACACGCAAGCCTATATCAATTCACTGCCGCACACGCAGCTTAGAAAAGCAACGTGCACAGCGTGCGAGTTATATAGCGATTCACTGCCGCACACGCAGCTTAGAAAGCTCAACAATGTGCGCGTCATCAGCATTAAGCATTCACTGCCGCACACGCAGCTTAGAAAAATCAACACTTGAAACAATATCTAATGTTGATATTCACTGCCGCACACGCAGCTTAGAAAAGCAGCGTGTACAACGTGCGAGTTATATAGTGATTCACTGCCGCACACGCAGCTTAGAAAGTGAAATTTCCCATTTTCATATCCTTTTTGTAATTCACTGCCGCACACGCAGCTTAGAAAGTGGGCTAGGTCTTGACACATGCGTGAGACAAATTCACTGCCGCACACGCAGCTTAGAAATCCAGCTTGTCTCACGCCGGCACTAGCATCGGATTCACTGCCGCACACGCAGCTTAGAAAGTGTAGACCGCGTGGCGTATGGCCTCCAGCTTATTCACTGCCGCACACGCAGCTTAGAAACCATTTTCATATCCTTTTTGTAGCTTTGTGCTATTCACTGCCGCACACGCAGCTTAGAAAACTTAGCAGCGCTACTTGACTTGCTGCATTTTATTCACTGCCGCACACGCAGCTTAGAAATGTCACACCAGTGACCTTGCCAGCAGTAATAGATTCACTGCCGCACACGCAGCTTAGAAATCATCCATAATAGTTATAGCGTATCTGTTTGCATTCACTGCCGCACACGCAGCTTAGAAACACAGCCGCCCTTCGGGGCGGCGACTTATACAATTCACTGCCGCACACGCAGCTTAGAAAGCAGCATTTTCGGCGATATTGGCGCAGTGCGCATTCACTGCCGCACACGCAGCTTAGAAAAAATGCGCGGAAGCCCAGGCCTTACGAAAGGCATTCACTGCCGCACACGCAGCTTAGAAAGATCCAGGTGAGCGGCGTTGTATTCGGGATTGATTCACTGCCGCACACGCAGCTTAGAAAAACTTTAGAAGCTATAGCGTCGCTGGGTCCTCATTCACTGCCGCACACGCAGCTTAGAAAACTGGCAAGATTCCAATTTGCCAGTTTCTGTTATTCACTGCCGCACACGCAGCTTAGAAATAGTAGATACATATCTTGCAGCAGTAGCCGGGATTCACTGCCGCACACGCAGCTTAGAAAGCATCATAATGCGCCTGTAATTTATGTATTAAATTCACTGCCGCACACGCAGCTTAGAAACGTCTGTTTTGTTTGTCGGGCGGCAAAGCTGAATTCACTGCCGCACACGCAGCTTAGAAAGCCGCAATGCTGTCATTAACACTTATATATGTATTCACTGCCGCACACGCAGCTTAGAAAATAATCATTACTACGCGCTGCTTGAGTGCGGTATTCACTGCCGCACACGCAGCTTAGAAAAATACATTCTAGAAATGCCGAGCCAAGAACCAATTCACTGCCGCACACGCAGCTTAGAAAGCCGCCGAATTGCTGGCTTTTTATTTTTTGAAATTCACTGCCGCACACGCAGCTTAGAAATACAAATTCATCGTCTGCGATTTGATAATAAAATTCACTGCCGCACACGCAGCTTAGAAAGCTGCGCCATTTTCGGTTGGCTGGTGGGCGATATTCACTGCCGCACACGCAGCTTAGAAAACTGAGAAATATTTTATAGCGGTTCCCGCAAGATTCACTGCCGCACACGCAGCTTAGAAAAAACACTAAAGTACGCCGAAAAATATTCTTTTATTCACTGCCGCACACGCAGCTTAGAAAATTGAAAACGATTGTTTATTTCCCATAATTATATTCACTGCCGCACACGCAGCTTAGAAAGCCTCTGTTTCACTAATTAACTCCCCGTCATGATTCACTGCCGCACACGCAGCTTAGAAATTGCCATGCGACTACGCGATACTTATCTATTAATTCACTGCCGCACACGCAGCTTAGAAAGCTCTGCTTTAGCTTAATAATTCTAACTTGATATTCACTGCCGCACACGCAGCTTAGAAAATCTCAACTCGAAAATAATAAAATCTTAACTCATTCACTGCCGCACACGCAGCTTAGAAAGAATCAAACCGAGAAAAAATGGTTAAACAAAGATTCACTGCCGCACACGCAGCTTAGAAAGAAAAACTTTCGGGCGAGAGCATCGATTTATTATTCACTGCCGCACACGCAGCTTAGAAAGGTCACTTGACGAATAATCGAGCCGCCCCAGAATTCACTGCCGCACACGCAGCTTAGAAAAGCCAGGCAGGTAGCCGGCGCGGCATTTAAGGATTCACTGCCGCACACGCAGCTTAGAAAGTTAACGATTGATCAGTGGGAAGCAGAATATGATTCACTGCCGCACACGCAGCTTAGAAAGCAGTTTCTGTAATCACCGGCGCTGAAGCTGCATTCACTGCCGCACACGCAGCTTAGAAAAGACGTTGAATTTCTAAAAGATGAGCTGCCCCATTCACTGCCGCACACGCAGCTTAGAAAGAATCCTAATGCGCCAGATGGTTACGGCACTTATTCACTGCCGCACACGCAGCTTAGAAAGCCTAAAATACCCATCGGCTGACCATCTGCGCATTCACTGCCGCACACGCAGCTTAGAAATCTGCGTGTTTTAGCTGACTATCAACAAACACATTCACTGCCGCACACGCAGCTTAGAAATAGAACCAAAAATGCACGCATTCCCGAGAATAATTCACTGCCGCACACGCAGCTTAGAAAAGCGGTAACTTGAGTGCTTGTTGCGGCTTTGTATTCACTGCCGCACACGCAGCTTAGAAAGTGACGTGTCGCCCATCGCGCCGGCTTGTGGTATTCACTGCCGCACACGCAGCTTAGAAATAATATCGCCGATCGTGGCTATGGCTAATAGCATTCACTGCCGCACACGCAGCTTAGAAACAGACGATTCCTTGAGTCAGCAACTCGGAATCATTCACTGCCGCACACGCAGCTTAGAAAACCGCTCAAAACCGCAAATCCACATGCTATATATTCACTGCCGCACACGCAGCTTAGAAAAGGGGAAATATGGTAGCGAGTTATCGCTACTCATTCACTGCCGCACACGCAGCTTAGAAAACCGGATGAACCGCCACCACCACCGCCGCCGAATTCACTGCCGCACACGCAGCTTAGAAATAAGAACAAATAGACCAAAATGGAACGTAATTATTCACTGCCGCACACGCAGCTTAGAAAGTGATCACAGCGCTTAAAAATAATGACCCACTATTCACTGCCGCACACGCAGCTTAGAAACGATATATTTGTTTGATCGCCGGTATTTGTGCATTCACTGCCGCACACGCAGCTTAGAAAGCATTGATTTTCCGTAGTAAATCAATATCAAGATTCACTGCCGCACACGCAGCTTAGAAAATCTATTACCGCGATGTATAACTTCAATATGCATTCACTGCCGCACACGCAGCTTAGAAAATGTCAACGGACGTGCAGTTTTGATCCGATGTATTCACTGCCGCACACGCAGCTTAGAAAGGCACTAGGTAATGTTACAGTTGACACACAATATTCACTGCCGCACACGCAGCTTAGAAATTGTAGACCGCGTGGCGTATGGCCTCCAGCCTATTCACTGCCGCACACGCAGCTTAGAAACTATTTTTCAATATTAGAAACTCTTTGGTGTGATTCACTGCCGCACACGCAGCTTAGAAACAGATGAATTGTGTCAGCGGCTTCAGCGCTTGATTCACTGCCGCACACGCAGCTTAGAAAGGACGTTGAATTTCTAAAAGATGAGCTGCCCCATTCACTGCCGCACACGCAGCTTAGAAATAAGCGATGATGCGTACGTCAATCTTGTTGAGATTCACTGCCGCACACGCAGCTTAGAAAAGTCTAAACAAAATAATGACGTTGGACTAAACATTCACTGCCGCACACGCAGCTTAGAAAGGATTCTATCGCCGCGACTAACTGCGCTTTATATTCACTGCCGCACACGCAGCTTAGAAATATGTGTATGTTTAATGATTTTTTTATACCGAATTCACTGCCGCACACGCAGCTTAGAAAGAGCACCTCGTGGCTGATTGTCACCGCGCAGAATTCACTGCCGCACACGCAGCTTAGAAATACTATGCCGACGATTAAGCAGTGGACACCTGATTCACTGCCGCACACGCAGCTTAGAAAATTGTTAAGCGACAAGAAACGCATGGTGGATTATTCACTGCCGCACACGCAGCTTAGAAATAGCATCATCGGCGGGGCGCTGACAACGGCAAATTCACTGCCGCACACGCAGCTTAGAAAGAAACCAGTCGTTAGCAAGTTATAACTAAGCTATTCACTGCCGCACACGCAGCTTAGAAAAATCATGACTATTTACTTGCCCGCGAACAGTAATTCACTGCCGCACACGCAGCTTAGAAAGTTCAGCGGTGGTCGCGATATCACCGAAGAATATTCACTGCCGCACACGCAGCTTAGAAAAGCACGTTGACGTTATTCAAGTTGCCGTTGCCATTCACTGCCGCACACGCAGCTTAGAAATCATCGGAAAAACTTGCTTGCTTTGTTGGAGCATTCACTGCCGCACACGCAGCTTAGAAAAATAAAGTCTGGATTAATTAAATCGGCTCGGAATTCACTGCCGCACACGCAGCTTAGAAACCAAAAAAGCGGCGCTATAAACTGCAAAATGCATTCACTGCCGCACACGCAGCTTAGAAATAGAAGCCGGCGGAAAAGTAGACGGCTGGAAAATTCACTGCCGCACACGCAGCTTAGAAAAATAGCCAAGGAGACCGAAAAAAGTATTAAGCTTTATGAAAATACCGAAACAAGACCAAACACTACCGAAAAACAAAAAAGCACGGGGATTGCTGCGCTCAAAACGTTATCCGGACGACTCAGCAATTTTAGTAAATAAGACGGGAATAACATTGGTGGAAGCGAAGGCTCCGTACTCGGTGGACGAATCTTAGAAAATATTGCCGCTGAGCAACCAAATCAACTTATAGGTCAAGTCGATAGACGCTTGATAAAAATTTTTATATTTCTAGATTGTGCTTTGCAATAAAAAGACGGATTGATATAAATGAACCGGTAACAATTTGTCACCGGTTCATCGATAAGAGTTATAGCAAGGATTTCTTACGCACTAATCGCGGTGCGCAGTTTCTTGATGGCGTTATTTTCTAATTGACGAATGCGTTCTGCGGATACGCCGTATTCGTCTGCGAGTTGATGCAGGGTGGCTTTTTTGTCAGCTAGCCAGCGGCGTTCGAGAATCGCACGGCTGCGATCGTCCAGTTTGATTAACGCATCGCTGAGTTTATCGGCATGGGTGTCTTGCCAGTCGTCGCGTTCGAGTAAGCGCGCAGGATCTGCGTTCGGGGCTTCTAAATATTGCACGGGTGCAAAGCTGGTTTCTTCATCGGCGTCGTCGTGTAAGTCAAAGCCGATGTCTTTGCCGCTCATGCGGCTTTCCATTTCTATAACGCTGGCGACGTCTACGCCGAGTTCGCGTGCCACGGTTTCTACTTCATCTTGGTTTAGCCAAGCGAGTTGTTTTTTGGCGCTGCGCAATTTAAAAAATAATTTGCGTTGTGCTTTGGTGGTGGCAACTTTAACGATGCGCCAGTTGCGAATAATGTATTCGTGAATTTCGGCGCGTATCCAATGCACCGCAAACGAAACGAGGCGTACGCCTATCTTGTGGTCAAAGCGTTTGACGGCTTTCATTAGGCCGATATTGCCTTCTTGGATGAGGTCGGCCATGGGCAGGCCATAGCCCTTATAGCCGCGTGCGATGTGTGCGACAAAACGTAGGTGCGACAAAATAAGTTTTTGCGCGGCAGCAAGGTCATTTTGTTCGTGTAAACGAATCGCTAGCGCGTGTTCTTCGTCCGCGCTGAGGATGGGAATTTGGCTGAGGTGTGCCATATAGCGATCCAGCGTATCGCTGGATAATACGGGTAAGGTATTGAAATCATGGCGAATAACGGCAGTCGTCATCGGTGAAGTCCCCTTGGAAAGTGGATAGAGTCTAGCAGTGTTTATCAGTTTTGGCACTCGGAGCGTTAGAGTGCTAATGATAAGGCAGGTTCCCGTGCGCGTGAAGCGGGTTTTAGCGGCTACCGGGCTCGATGGTTTGTAGGTGGCGGCTGACGGCTAGCCAGGAACCTAATAAACCCAAACTAATGGCGACGCCCAGCAATATAAAGGTGTCTACAAAGCCGAATGTTTGCAATTGGAAGTCGCTGTTGTAGCTGCCGGCAAGATGTTTAACCGGACTGCGGAGCATGCCTAAGCCGCCGTTGACTAACAAAAGGGCGATGATGCCGCCGCTAAGGCCATACCAAAAACCGGTGTACAAAAACGGTCGACGAATAAAGCCGGCGGTTGCGCCGATCAGTTTCATGACTTGGATTTCATGGCGACGATTTAGGATGTCGAGGCGGATGGTGTTGCCGATCACCAGCACGACGCCCAGTGCTAATAAGCTGGCAATAATCAGTAAGCCGCGTTGAATCAAATCCATGATGGCGTATAAGCGTTTTAACCACTGTAAATCTAGCTGGACTTGATCAACTTCTGAAAACTGCTGTAATTCAGCCGCGAAAGCTTCTAACGCTGCCGGCTCCGCATTGGCGGCGGTGGGTGTGATCACAATCACGGCAGGCAATGGATTGTTAGGTAAGGCGTCTAATGCCGTGCCATATTCGCTACGGGTTTTAAATTCTTCTAATGCTTGATCGGCGCTAATGAATTGTAAGTGAGCAACTTCTGAGCGTAGTCGCAAACTCTGCACGAGTTGTGTAATACGTTCGTTGGGCTGATCACGTTTCATATATAAGGAGACGCGCGCGATACCATCCCAGCCACCACTTAAACGTTGCGCATTTTCTAATACAATAAAAAATCCTGCCGGTAATGCCAGTGAAATTGCGATAACCGCAGCAGTCATTAAGCTCGCAATCGGTGCGCGCCATAAACGACCCAAGCTGCTAATACACACTTGTGCATGATTGATAGCGTAAGCGCTAATCAGCCCTTGCCATGCCGGTGATTGTTTGCGACGTGCTTCAACCATGCGCATCTTCCTCATGCAATGCGGCATGACCATCGTGAATTAATTTGCCTTGGCTTAAAATAATACGTCGATAAGGCAGTGTGTTAATTAAATCAATCGCGTGAGTAGCCACTAACACGGTCACACCGACTTGGTGGAAGCTTGCGAATAAATTCATAATGTCGCGCGATAATGCGGGATCTAAATTACCCGTAGGTTCATCGGCAAGTAAAATGGGTGGTTTGTTCACTACCGCGCGCGCGATGCCAACACGTTGTTGTTCACCACCGGATAAAGTGATGGGATACGCTCGTTCTTTATGGAGCAAATCAACTTTGTCTAAAGAAGCGCGCACCCGTCGACCAATTTCTCGATGCGCATAACCCGCAATAATTAAAGGCAACGCAACATTATCAAACACGGTGCGATCATGCAGTAATTGATGATCTTGAAAAATCACGCCGATTTGTCGACGTAAATACGGCACACGCCATTTGGGTAATTTGCTGATGTTCATGCCATTAATAATAATTTGGCCACGCGAGCAATATTCAATAGCGGTAACGAGTTTTAAAAAAGTACTTTTGCCCGCACCCGAATGTCCGGTTAAAAACGCCATTTCACCCGCTGCGAGAAAAAAATTCACATCACTCAGTGCATCTTGTCCGCTGGGATAACGTTTAAAGACATGATCGAATTGCAACATTAGGGCGTGTTCTCATCTAACAATGCGGCGACATAACTTACCGGCTCAAAGACGCGTAAATCATCGGCCTTTTCGCCTACGCCAATAAATCGAATCGGCAAACCGAGTTCGCGGCTGATGGCAAATACAATACCACCTTTTGCAGTGCCGTCTAATTTTGTTAACACTAAACCGGTGACGCCAATCGCTTCATGAAATTGTCGTGCTTGCACTAACGCATTTTGACCGCTGCTGGCATCTAACACCAATAAGGTTTCATGCGGCGCTGTTGCATCTAATTTACTGAGGACGCGCTTTACTTTTTTTAACTCATCCATCAAGCCTTGTTGAGTATGCAAACGGCCAGCGGTGTCAGCAATTAAAATATCAACCTTGCGTGCTTGCGCAGCTTGTAACGCATCAAAAATTACCGCTGCACTATCGGCGCCAGATTGTTGGGCAATAACCGCCACGTCATTGCGCTGACCCCACGCTTGCAATTGTTCAATCGCAGCCGCGCGGAAAGTATCACCCGCAGCTAACAACACCTGTTGGTTTTGTTGCTTAAAATAATGCGCTAACTTGCCAATGGTGGTGGTTTTGCCGCTGCCATTAACACCGATAACTAAGAAGGTAAATGGTTTTGCGGCATCAATAGTAAGGGCAGGTTTGTTGGTTTGCAGGCTCTCGCACAAGATGTTAAATAAATGTTGCATCAACGCATCAGGATCAGTGCTCTCATTAAAACTACTCCGACTACGGAGTTGGTCAATAATCCATTCCGTGGTGCTAATGCCGACATCCGCCATCAATAAACGTGTTTCTAGATCTTCGAGCGTGGCGGCATCAATATTTTTCTTGCCGCGCAACAAATCACCTAAATCAGTGGTCAATATCGCGCGAGTTTTTCGTAGACTCTGTTGCAACGCCGAGCGGTTGGCGGGACTCGTGTCCGGCGTACTCGGATGGGATTGGAAAACACGTTGTAGCCAATTCATGATGTAAACCTGATATAAACCTTATTAAAGTGAGGCAGCGTCATCCGCAAAGTTCAAGCTGGGATTGCCGCCGGCAGTATCGTATCATCTGCAGCCCGTGCTGGTAAGAAATTAGCGCTGCTGCTGTTTAAGAATTAAGTGGTTTATTTTATGTCGTTATTAGAAAACAGTTAGAAAATTGGAGTATTAATGCGCTTAATTAATAGTATTAAAAATAAATACCGACAAGCAAATTTCTTTAAGCTAATGGGAATAGCTCTTTTATGTAACGCCGGTGTGTATAACACGCTAGCACATGCCGAATTATTGCCAGCTACTACGGCAGCAAATGTAACGGTTTATGAATTAGATAATGGCATGCGGATTTTGGTGTTGCCCGATCATCGCGCACCGGTAGTGGTGTCGCAAGTATGGTATCGCGTGGGTTCTAGCTATGAACACAACGGCGTTACCGGCATCTCGCATATGTTGGAACATATGATGTTTAAAGGCACCAAAAAATTAAAGCCTGGCGAATTTTCAGAAATTATTGCGTTTAATGGCGGCGAAGAAAACGCTTTTACTGGTACGGATTACACTGCATATTTTCAAACGATTGCGGCAGATCGTTTAGAGTTGTGCTTGCGTTTGGAAGCGGAGCGGATGCGCAATTTAAAATTAGATGAAACCGAATTGAAAAAAGAATTACAAGTTGTTAAAGAAGAGCGCCGTATGCGCACCGAAGATAATCCGCAAGCTTTAACATTCGAACAATTTCAAGCCACTGCTTTTGTGAACAGTCCGTATCATCATCCGATCATTGGTTGGATGGATGATATTACGAATTACAAAGTGAACGATGCACGTGAATGGTATGATCGTTGGTATGCACCGAATAACGCTATCTTAGTAGTGGTCGGAGATGTGCAGCCCGCAGCAGTTTATGCTTTAGCCAAAAAATATTTCGGCAAACTTAAACCTTCTCTATTAGTCCCGCCAAAAACTCAAATTGAAATTCCGCAATTAGGTGAACGGCGCATAAAAGTGCATGCGCCAGCAGAAGTCCCTTATGTAGTGTTAGGTTATCCCGTGCCCGTATTAAAAACTGCCAAAGAAGCTTGGCAAGTGTACGCACTGGATGTATTGGCGGGTGTGTTAGACGGTGGCGATAGCGCGCGCTTGAGTCGTGAATTAATTCGCGGGCAACAAATTGCCGCGCAAGTGAGCGTCAGTTATGACATGTATGACCGTTTGAATTCTTCGTTTGTATTGAGTGCTGTGCCGAACGACAACAAAAAAGTCGCTGATATTGAAACCGCATTGCGCCAACAATTAAATAAATTAAAAACGCATAAAATCAGCGCTGAAGAGTTAGCACGCGTCAAAGCCCAAGTGTTAGCCAGTGAAGTATATCAGCGCGATTCTATGTTTTATCAAGGCATGCGCTTAGGTCTCTTAGAAGCGGTTGGTTTAGGTTGGCAACGTGCAGATGAATATGTCGCAGGAATTAAAGCGGTGACGGCTGAACAAGTTCAATCTGTAGCGAAAGAGTATTTTGTTGATCAGCATGTGACAGTGGCAGAACTTGTGCCGCAGTCATCTATAACTGCTCCTAACGTGAGCGGAGAATAAACATGAAAAAATTAATTACAGTAATGAGCATGATGTTATGGGCTTCGGTTGTGATAGCGGGGCCGACTATTCAACAATGGTCGACTACGAAAGGCAGTAAAGTTTTATTTGTTGCTTCACCTGAAATTCCGATGCTAGATGTGCGCGTAGTATTTGCTGCTGGCAGTGCGCGCGATGCGCAACAGCCCGGTGTGGCGCAGTTAACCAGTGCTTTATTAATGAGTGGCGCAGGTAATTGGAATGCTGATCAAATTGCAAGTCGCTTAGAAAATATAGGCGCGGTCGTTTCAACCGGTGCGGATCGTGATATGGCAACTTTAAGTTTGCGTAGTTTGACCGATGCAGATCAATTAAAAATTGCCTTAGAAACAGCCAGTGTTATTTTATCCAAACCTACTTTTCCAATAGCTGATGTTGAGCGCGATAAAAATCGTTTGTTATTGGGAATTAAAGCGAAGCAGCAATCGCCAGGAGATATTGCCGCAGATGCTTTTTATGCGGCGATTTATGGCACACATGCTTATGCTTCACCTGAAGAAGGTGTGGCTGAAAGTGTGCAAAAATTAAAGGCTAAAGATTTACAAGCATTTCATCAGCAATATTACGTCGCGAAAAATGCGTTGGTAGTATTGGTTGGCGACGTGTCGCGCGCGCAAGCAGAAGCGATAGCGGAACAATTAACCCAGGGTTTAGCGACAGGAACAAAAGCGGCGGCTTTACCAACAGTTGCGAATAAAGTCGCGAATTTAGAAAAGCGTATCGCTATGCCGACGGCGCAAACACATATTTTGTTAGGCCAAGCGATAGTAGCGCGTAATGATCCCGATTATTTTGCTTTATATGTGGGGAATCATATTTTAGGCGGCAGTGGTTTTGCTTCGCGATTAATGCAAAGTATTCGTGAAGATCGCGGTTTAGCTTATAGCGTGTACAGTTATTTTGCGCCGATGGCGGTCGCTGGTCCTTTCACTGCCGGCATGCAAACGCGCAACGATCAAGCGGAAGCTGCTATTGCGTTGATGCGTGAGCAAATCAAAAAATTCGTTGAACAAGGCCCAACTGAAAAAGAACTAGAAAAATCCATCCAAAATATTACCAGCGGTTTTGCTTTGCGCATTGATAGTAACAAAGAGCGCATCGGTTATTTAGCGATGATGGGTTTTTATGATGTGCCCTTAGATTATTTAAATACATTCAATGAAAAAATTCGCGCTGTCACTGTAACGGATATTCGCGATGCTTTTACTAGGCGCGTACATCCTGAGCAATTAGCCTTGGTGATCGTCGGCGGCGCTGTGACCAAGCCCGCAAATAAATAATGCCTGCAGCCGCTAATACGATCCGCATTATTGCAGGCACGTGGCGCGGGCGACGTATTCCGGTGTTAAATGCCGAAGGTCTGCGACCCACTAAAGATATGGTGCGTGAGACTTTGTTTAATTGGTTGACCCCGCGAATGGCAGGCGCACGTTGTTTGGATATGTTTGCAGGTAGTGGCGCGTTAGGGTTTGAAGCAGCGTCACGTGGCGCAAGCCACGTACTAATGTTAGAGCAGCAAGCAATACTGGTAAAACATTTGCGTACGCAAAAGGATTTATTGAACGCAACACAAATAGAGATTCAGCAAGTGGACAGCTTGCAATATCTTGCTAGTCTTCAGCAGATTTTTGATATTGTATTTATTGACCCACCTTTTACTGCGCTAAATATGCAGCAGGTGTTGGCGGTATTGCACAGCAGTCAATGTTTAACGGCGCATACACTATTATATATAGAGCAATCGGCCGCTCAGGGTTTGCCAGCACTACCCTCGGGCTGGCATTATGAGCGGCAGAAACAATCCGGCGACGTTGTTTATGGTTTGGTTGCTATAAACTAATTAGCTAAAAATATTTCGTTATTTATTGAGAGGACTCGCGCATGCAAGTAACCGCCATCTACCCTGGGACTTTTGATCCCATTACCAATGGTCATGCAGATTTGGTGCGCCGCGCAGCAAAAGTTTTCGGCAAAGTTGTTTTGGCGATTGCGGCGAGTTCGTCGAAGAATCCGTTGTTTACTTTAGATGAGCGTGCCGCATTAGCCCGTGAAGTACTCAGTGAATTTAAAAACGTAGAAGTCACTACCTTTGGTAATTTGATGGTTGAATATGCGCGTGATGTGGGTGCCAGCGTTATTATTCGTGGCTTGCGTGCAGTTTCTGATTTTGAATACGAAGTGCAGCTTGCTGGTATGAATCGCAGCATGCAGCCTAATATCGAAACGGTTTATTTAAGTCCCGCAGTTGAATTTACTTTTTTGTCTTCTACCTTGATCAAAGATATTGCGCGTCATGGTGGTGATGTAGCCGCTTATGTGCATCCTGCAGTATTGAGAGAAATGAATAAAAAATTACCAGCCTCTAAAAAATAATATAATTTTATTTCTGGCAGTTTGAGCAATAATAAGTACTTCGTTGGCCTAATACATATTGTTTGATTATGTGTTGGCATTTACGACAAGCTTGGCCTTCTCGACCATAAACAAATAATTGTTGTTTAAAATATCCTGGTGTACCGTCTTCGCGCACAAAATCACGCAAGGTTGTTCCGCCTTGTTCGATAGCTGCTTTTAATATAATTTTAATTGCGCAAGCTAAAGCTTCGCTGTCTGCTTTGCTTATACGTTGCGCCATACGCTTGGGGCGAATTCCCGCCATAAATAAAGCTTCACTTGCATAAATATTACCAACGCCGGTAACGATATGGCTATTCATGATTAGATTTTTAATGGCCACGCTGCGTTTGCGACTAGTCGCATGTAAATAAGCACCATTAAATTCATCAGCAAAAGGCTCGGGCCCCAATACTTTTATAAGTGAATGCTCGGCCGCATTTTCAGCCCACAACACGCAACCAAAACGTCGTGGATCATGGAAACGCATAATTTTATTATTATCCAGCAACCATTCAACATGATCATGTTTACGTAAAGGCGTATTAGGCTCAACGATACGCAAACTCCCCGACATGCCGAGATGAATAATTAATGTACCAACAGCGGTGTTAATTAATAAATATTTGCCGCGTCTTTCGACGGCATTAATAGATTGATTGCGGAAACGACTGATTAAATCTTGCGGCACTGGCCAGCGTAAATTTTTATTATGAACGCGAATATCAGTAATAGATTGTTGGAGCAGATAAGGTGAAATACCGAGACGTGTTGTTTCAACCTCCGGTAACTCAGGCATTGCTAAGGTGTTGCGGTGTTTACAGCGGCGGGAAGAGCGGGCTCGTTAGCAATACTTTGAAAAATTTCATAACTAAAATGATATTTGATGCCGACATCCGCACGATACAGTGCGGTTTCACCATTGCTAGTAATAAGATGATATTGCAATTGGCTTTTGTCCGCGAAATGCAGAATAACGATCGGCGCATTGTTAGTGTCAAGATTAACAAATCGTTCGGCAAAAACAGCACGCGCTTGTTGCCACTGAGTAATCCATGCTTGCAAGCTATCGCTGGTGTGTTGTTGGTTTGCGGGTGAAATTGCCCAAGCACCTTTCGTGGTTTGGCTAATGGTAAATTTCGGCATTTGAATGTTGAGTAGCTTTTGGGTTTCGGGAATAGCTTGTGAATCCACGAGACCGGCTAAGCCGCTGCTGATCAACGGAAAATAATCATCTGTGATCAGCAAAATTTCATTTTCAATTTTCACATACCGTTGCTGACCTAATTCAGCGATGCCGCCAAATTCAATGACATGCTCATTGAGAATTAAACGCGCTTGCGGCGGCATTAACTCAAATTGAGTTAAATCTAAATCATTAGCAGCATAATGTTTTTCGCTATTAGCTTGAGTAATGCTTAATATTTTTTCGATGCGAAAGCGATTAGCCGGAATAGTAATCGGCGCGGTAATCTGCCAAACGCCATTTTGTTTTTTAATCTGCACAGATTCTTTGTTGGAAACCTGTAGTTCGATATTTTGCACTTGGTCTGCAGTTAATGCGGCAAATATTTTTGCTGCCGTGGGTTGTCCAGGTTTTAGCCAGACAACCGCAACTAGCGCTAAAACGATAATGATTAGCGCTAAATTAACGTAATGCTTTTTTAATAGAAAACTATTTTTCATGATTTAGCTTTGCGACGTTTTAACCAAATAACCACGCCAGCACTGATCAGCGCTAAAGGCAGCAACACCACAAAAAATATTTCTAACGCAAGCAGTTGCATATTGCTGAGGGTGAGCTGCGTGTCGGGTGGCATGATCGGCGCCACATTCAGCATATTGTCATCATGTGCTAACCAATTCATCATCGACAAGCCGAGTTCTAAATTTCCACCATTACCGATAACCGCGTTGGCTAAAAAGTCACCATCACCGACAACAATGACACGTTGTTCTGAGCGATTAGTTTTATTTTCATTAGGCGTGGTTGGCGTTTCAAGCGTGCGCGTTAATGCAAAACCGAGCGTGATAGGGCCGGCTACTTCTTGCGTGTTGGCATTAAAATCAATGTCGCCGCCTTTGTTAATATCGCTTAATTCCGTCCACGAGCGTTCTTGAGTTTGTAATAAAGCTTCCGCGCTAAAACTTTCGCCAGCATGATCTAAACCAACCGCTTGCGGAAAGACTGTGATCGCGCTTAAAGCATGAGTGACCGGATGCGATGAATATTTGCTGACTAAAGCAAAGTCTACTTGTTGAATGCCTAATGCTTGCGTCATCGCATCAACAATCATGCCTGGCAAAATTTTAATGCCTAAGTTAGTGGCTAAACTTTCTAAACCGGCTTGTTCAGCAGGATCGGTTAACCATAATAAATTGCCGCCGCCAGCAATGTACTCATTAATGAGTTTGATCTCACCGCTGAGCAGTTTCACTTGCGGACTGGCTATTACTAAAACGCTGGTGTTAGTGGCGATAGCGGGAGTTTCTGCCAAGTTAATAGTTTGAATTTTATAACCACGGTTTTCTAATTGAATGTTAAATTTATTAAAGTCGTGATTAGCGTTGCCCAAAGGATTGCGCTCGCCGTGACCTTGCAAGAACAACACCCAATGCTCCTGAGTTTGTAACATGCGTTGTAGCGCATTACTAAAATCAGCTTCGTTTAGATTAGATAAACGTTCTTCTTTGTCTTGGTATTGAACGACTAACTCACCCGCGTAATTAATTTTTAAAGCTCTAACTAGTGCAGGGTTGGTGTCTGGATTGATAAATTCAAATTTAAAGTTTTCTTTAAACCGGCTATAACGATCCAATAAGGTTTTTATTGAGCTCGCTTGTGGTGCGTCTTCTGCGAGAAATATTTTGACCGTGATGGGATCCGGCATTTTTTTGAGCAACTGGCGACTAGCATCGGTCAGCGTATTGCGATTAGCGGCGCTTAGATCAAACTGATCGTGATATTGGGTGCTGAGCCAGCTCAATAAAGCGACAATGGCAATAAGCAAAAAAGTGCCGCTAGCATGTTGCCAGCGCAGTGAACGAATAATTTTTTTATCAAGTTTCATAATAGTGTCTTAGGCGTGTAAGCGTTCTGCATCTAAACGACGGATGCTGAGTAAAAGGAAAAAGCCAGTGAATAAACCGTAATAAACTAAATCGCGGCTGTCGATCAAGCCACGATAAAAGTTATCTTGATGTTGAGTGAGCGATAACCATTTTAATACTTCGCCGGCTTCTCCCACCATGCTGGCACCCACGCCGAGTATCCATAATAAAAATAAAGCGCCATAGGTGAGCACACCAGCCACCATGGGTTCACGATTTAACGTTGAAATATATAAACCAATGGCGGCGAATAAACCCAGTGACAATAAAACACCAAAAATACCGGTAGTGATTTGCCCCCAATCTAATTGAGTGCCTAGCGACAACGATAACAACATCAAGAATAACAATGCTTGCGTGATTAAAATAAAAATCAGCATCGCAAAAAATTTGCCGAGAATAATGCGCGTAGTAGTTGTCGGCGCCGCCAGCAACAGCGGCAAGGTTTTATTGCGATGTTCACCGCTGATTAAGCGTGGTGTTAATAAGGGCATGATAAATAACATCACAAAACTTAAAACCGCCATGCATTGTGGTGCAACAATATCAGTTACGCCTAAGGTGGACTCGCCGCTAAGTTGGGCTTGATAACGTATGAATTCATTAATGGTAATTGCAAAAAAGAATCCCACGATAATTTGTACTACGGCTAAACACACCCACGCTAAAGGTGAATGAAATAAGCCGCGTAATTCGCGTTTGGCGATGGTTAATATCATGCTGCAACCTCGTTTGAAATAATTTGATCGGTAGCAATAAGATTCATGAATACTTGTTCCAAACTATGTGATTCGGGAATGAGTTCTTGTAAACCCCAGTGTTCTTGCACGCTGCGTTCAACTAATATTTCAGCCGGGTTTTGTTCGTTGGCGTAATGCAGGCGGGCACGTTGTTTGTCGATCATATCGACTTGTTGTACACCCGGTAAGTTGGCGAGCTCTGCTTCGCTGGGTAATTGCCGACAGCTAATTAACAAGCGACTCGCTTGCATCTGTTTATTTAAATGTTCGATGTTGTTGTTAAAGACTAATTCACCATGATTAATAATTTGCACGCGATTACAGACCATTTGTACTTCGGGCAAAATGTGAGTAGATAAAATTACCCCGTGATCGCGACCAATTTCGCGAATTAAATTTCGGATGTCGCGGATTTGCACCGGATCTAAACCCACGGTGGGTTCGTCAAGTACGACGATGCGAGGTGAATGCACCAGCGCTTGAGCGATACCAACACGTTGTTGATAACCTTTCGATAATGTACCGATTAAACGTTTGCCAACATCCGTTAAACCGCAACGTTGTTTGACGCTATCAAGCGCCGCCGCGATCTGAAGTTTTTTAACGTTATGCAGCTGCGCGCAAAAGTGCAGATACTCATCGACGGTTGCATCTAAATCAACCGGTGGATTTTCGGGTAGATAACCGATGTGTTGTTTGGCGCGTACTGCATCGGTGAGTAAATCAATGCCATCAATAGTGATAGAGCCTGCTGAAGGCGCCAGCGTGCCGCAAATCATTTGCATCGTCGTCGATTTGCCGGCGCCGTTAGGGCCCAGAAAACCTAAAATCTCGCCCGGATGTAATACAAAGCTAAGATTATTCACAGCGCGCACATTGCCGTAGTTGCGACTAACGCCACTTAGCTCAACTAAAGGTTGGACTAAAGCGGGCTGCGGGTTTAAATCATCGGTCATATATAAAGCCTAATTCGTTGGGTGAATCTGTGTTGTTAGCATCTCACCAATGGGATTGGGTGGGACTTGATAACAGGCGTCATGATATGCAACTAGAGAGACAGTGCAAGTCTGATTTTGAGTTTTGATTTATTGATGGAGCTACGGCTTGTATTTGTACAGCAGACCCACCATATACTGCGGGCCGCTATAGGCTGATTTTGTAAGACGGGTAGCGATGGGGCGCTTCACTATGACGTTTCGGTGAGTGTTGGATGATTTTTAGATGACAGGCGGTGCTAGCATCTGCGAAAAACCCATGATTAAATGCCCAGCTCTGAAATCCGGCTAAATGTGGGATTTACAATAACTTTTCGAGTTATTTGCGCAATCTGCAATGCACATAATGGCTTATGTCATTATTGTCTGGTCAGGACAGGGATCCCCTCATAAGAACTAAGCATGAGGCTCGTTAGTTTTCTTATGTTAATTTTAGGCGAGAATGTCAGATTCGCGCCGCTAATAAAGTTTGATTGTGGTTTGTACGAAATTTTAACCTCCTTATATAGGGTGTATCTATGTCAGTACTGAATGGTTTGTTTGATTTACCGTGGTGGGGCTACGTGTTGTACGCCGTGCTTGTTTGCCAAATTACCATTGCCGGCGTTACTTTGTATTTGCATCGTAGTCAGGCACACCTAGGTTTGGATTTACATCCGGTAATACAACAGTTTTTCCGTGCGTGGTTGTGGACTACAACGGGCATGTCGACACGTGAATGGGTCGCGATCCATCGTAAGCATCATGCTAAATGCGAAACCGTAGACGATCCGCACAGCCCACGTGTATATGGTATTCGCAAAGTATTGTTAGAAGGCGCCGAATTGTATCGTCACGAATCTAACAATGCAGAAACCATTGCTAAATACAGCCATGGCACACCGAATGATTTTATGGAAAATAAAATCTACAGCGGCAAACCTAAAGAAATGGGTATTTATATTTCTATGGCCATCAATCTCATATTGTTTGGACCCATTGGTTTAACGATTTGGGCCTTGCAAATGGTTTGGATTCCTATCCACGCTGCGGGCGGTATTAACGGCTTGGGTCATTATTGGGGTTATCGTAATTATGAAACCGTTGATGATGCGACCAACTTAATTCCTTGGGCATTTTGGATTGGCGGCGAAGAATTGCACAACAATCATCATGCGTATCCAAGCTCAGCAAAATTTTCGATTAAGCCATGGGAATTTGATATTGGCTGGATGTACATTCGTGTATTAGAAACATTGGGTTTAGCGAAAGTGAAAAAAGTAGCACCGCAACCACAAATTGATCACAGCAAAGAACAGATTGATATGGAAACGGTTAAAGCTATTATTCGCAGTAAAATGCATGTAATGGCAGGTTATGCCGATACGGTTATTAAGCCAGTATTACAAGAAGAGTACAGCAAGGCTGATGAGCAAGCGCGTAAAGTATTAAAACATGCGCAGGTTGCTTTAACGCGTGAAGAAGTGCGTATGAATGAAAGTCATCGTCAAACTTTAGCGCAAACCTTGAGCAGTCATAAATCGTTGGAATTGGTTTATCAATATCGCAGTCAGTTACGCGAAATTTGGGAACGCACTTACGAAAGCCAAGAAAAATTACTGCAAGCCATTATTGAATGGTGCCGTCGCGCAGAACAATCTGGCGTAGAAGCTTTGCGTCAATTTGCTGCAAGCTTGCGTGGTTATACCTTAGTAGCAGGTTAGTTTTTTTTGCAGACGTTCTGATGAAAATTAAAAACGCCCGGCATGTCCGGGCGTTTTTTTATGTATCCGTTTTTTAAGTCATCCGCTTTTTATCTCATCACAGCGTAATCTTCGGCCGCATAATAAAAAACACGGCACCCAGCAAGCAGATACAGGCCAGTAAATAATTAATACTAATTTTTTCTTTCATATACAAAATCGCAAACGGCACAAATACCGCTAAACTAATTACTTCTTGGATGACTTTCATTTGTTCCAAGGAAAAAGTTTGATAACCCGCGCGATTAGCCGGAACTTGAAATAAGTATTCCATTAAAGCAATGCCCCAGCTGATCAGTGCCGCAATAAACCACGGTTTACCGCCAAGCTCTTTTAAATGGGCATACCAGGCAATGGTCATAAACACATTGCTTAAAATCAAACCTAAAACAAAAAAGATCGGGGTTGGCATAACGTCTCACTTTAGGTTAAAGATGGATCATCTGCGTTTTCTTAGTTGCGAGCGGGCGACAGAGGCAATACTATCGTATCTCAAATATTACGCAGTGCGATGCTATGTCTGACGAAATTAATGCTCTACAACAAGCTTTAAATATTAATCCTGATAATGCCGCATTGCGCGGTTTGTTATGTAAAGCCCTCGTTCAGGCCGGGCGTGATAATGAAGCGTATACCGAATTGTCACAATTGCCGGTTAGTCATTGGTTAAGCGCTCAAGAACAAATTGTAATGGCGGCATTATGTCGTCGTCAGCAAGCACCGCAGGTGGGTTTGAAATTATTATTGCTAGAGCAAGCCGATGTTTGGCTCGCGCGTGCGCAATGTTATCTAGCCGCGAATGAGATTAGCGAAGCGCGCACTTGGCATCAACGTGCGATTACGGCCAATGCTATGTTGGCTGATTTGCCAGAAGCGCTCGAATTAGTGCGCGCTTTAAATACCCCAGTAAATACTCCAGTCGCGACGAATATGGGTAATAAGACTGAAAGTGCGCGGCCGAAATTACGCGTGGTGGCGAATGATGATACCAATGTCACCGAGTTAAAACGTTTAGTTGAACCCGAGCATGAGCACGTTAGTTTCGCGGATGTTGGCGGTTTAGAAGATGTTAAACAACAAATCCGTAAAAAAATTATTTTGCCATTTCAAAAACCCTCTTTGTTTCAAGTGTTTCGCAAACGTGTCGGCGGCGGAATTTTATTATATGGCCCACCCGGATGCGGCAAAACTTTGTTAGCGCGCGCAACCGCGGGTGAATGTCAGGCGAAATTTTTTAATGTTGCGATTTCCGATATTTTAGATATGTACATCGGTGAATCCGAACAAAAACTTCATGCGATGTTTGAACAAGCGCGACGCAATACGCCCGCAGTAATTTTTTTCGATGAAGTTGAAGCGTTAGCAGGTAAACGCCAACACACGCGAGAAGGCACGAGTTCTAAATTAGTCAGTCAGTTTTTATCCGAGCTGGATGGTTTTGCACAAAATAATAGCGGAGTCTTAGTGTTAGCGGCGACCAATGTACCGTGGGCATTAGATTCGGCATTTCGGCGGCCGGGTCGTTTTGATCGCGTGGTGTTTATTGCGCCGCCGGATCAAGCCGCACGCGAATCCGTATTGCGAATTTTATTAGCTGAGCGTCCGGTTGCTAATGATATTGATATTAATTTTTTAGCTAAAAATACTAGCGGTTTTTCCGGCGCAGATTTACGCAATGTAGTTGAAACAGCAGTAGATGAAGCCATTCAAGCGGCAATTGCCAGTGGTCAGCAAGGCGTGATTGAAATGGAGCATTTGCAAACAGCGTTACGGGAAGTTAAACCTACTACTTTAGAATGGTTAACGACGGCGCGTAATTATGCGCGTTATGCGAATGAAGCAGGTCAATACGATGATGTATTACGGTTTCTTGATAAACATGGCAGCCGTTAATGAGCGTTGATTCTTCTGCAAGCTATGAAATCATTGATGAGCCTAAACGTAGCTTAGCAGCGCGTTTGGTAGTGGATCCTTTATGGCCTTTATTAGCCGTGATGTTTGGCGGCGCGTTGATTAGTTGGGCGTGGTTTATTTATAACAGCATTGCCTTGGGCAGTCCGCGTAAACGTTATGAAATTGGTTTGTTGATCTTGGCGTATATTGTGTTTGTTATGTTGGTATTGCTGGCTGCCGCTGCTTTGCATTTTGAATGGTTGTCGGTCAGTGATTTGCGTTATGCGCGTTTAGCATTAACAGTTGTGACCTTGTATGTTTGTTATATGGTGTATTTAAGTCAAGCGCAGGCGTTTGCTTTATTTCATTATTTTTCAGGGCAGGCTATGACCGGTATTCCCGGATTGTTCCTCGCTTATTTTATTGGCCGCAGATTAGAAAGTGTGGTGATTGATAGTTTAATTAATTTTGGCAAACACTTTTTGAGTCAATGGTATGGATGATCAAGCCATTAGTAGTTTGTGGCAACGCGCTGATCAACAATTGCGTTATGGTAATGCTGCGGGTGCTATTGAAACTTTACGCGAAGCCTTAAGCATTGCACCGCACATGGGTGGCTTGCATAGTTTTTTAGCGTTTGTTTTAACTTTGCATAAACGTTTATATGCAGCCGCGTATGAAGCGGAATTAGGTTTGCGTTTAGAACCGGAAAATCCCTTTTGTCATTATGTGCAAGGTCGGGTTTGTTTGTTGCAAAACAAAGCTAAACTTGCGCATACATATTTTACTTCGGCCTTAGAGTTGGCGCCTGAACATGCGGATTATTTAATGGGTTTGTCGGCCGCGTCAGAACAAATGGGCAAGATGGCCGAGGCGCAACAATATTTACAGCAGGCTTTATCTATTTCGCCAGATGATCCCGATATTCATGAACGTGATGCGGATTTAAAACTACGCTTGGGTCAACGCCTTGCTGCTGAACACGCGTATCGTGAAGCGTTGCGTTTGCAGCCTAATCATCGTGATGCATTGATCGGTTTGGGACAAATGTTATTAGTGCAAGGTGATGTTGCGCAAGCGCGTGATCATGCTATTTGGGTTTTGCAACAAGACGCTAATCATGTTGGTGCGATTCGTTTATTAGCAGAAATTAAAATGCGTGACAGTATTTTCTTAGGATGTTGGTGGCGTTTTAATGCGTGGTTAACGCGCGGTTCGCAACAACGGGTGATTGGTTTATTGATTGCGTTATATCTGATATTTCAAGTGAGTACCTTGGCATTGGGCGATGCCGGTTATCCCAATGCGAGTTTCGCGATAACCTTATTGTGGTTAGCCGTGGTCATTTATTCTTGGGTGGGCCCTACCTGGTTTCAGCGCGTGCTGAAACGTGAGCTAGCCACCGTCAAACTTAAAGGCAACTTCTGATTCTGCCGGTCTATTGAGTCGGTTGGGTCTGCAGCCCAGCCGGCCAATTGCGTTATAATGCCGCCCGGTTTTGACTTCTGCTGAGCTCCGATTGCATGAACCTAACTAATTCCACTGTTGCCGAAGCGACGAATGGCTTGATCGCCGCCGCGCAATTTATTGCTGCAAAAGGCTGGTGCCCGGCCACGGGCGGTAATTTTTCGCAGCGTTTAAACGACAAAACGGCCTTAATGACGGCTTCGGGTCGTGATAAAGCCGCGCTTAGCGCCGCAGATTTTTTGACTGTCGACTGGCAAGGCCAAGCACTGGGCAGCGAGTTAAAGCCCTCGGCCGAAACGCTGCTACACACGAATTTATATCAATTAGATGCAACCATAGGTGCGGTGCTGCACACGCATTCTGTCGCGGCGACCGTATTATCAGTTATGAGCGGTTCTGGATTAAAACTACACGATCTGGAAATGCTTAAATCGCTGCAGGGAATTACCACGCATGAAACCGAAGTGTGCATTCCCATTTTCAATAATCATCAAGATATGACGGTACTGGCGCGTCAATTACGCCAACAGTGGACTAAAAAACCAATCGCCTGGGGCTTTTTAGTTCGTGGCCACGGTCTATACTCCTTCGGCTCTACGATGGCCGAAGCTCGTCGTCACATGGAAGGGTTGGAATTTTTGATGCAATGCGAATTGACCTTGCGGCAGTTGGGTCATGCAGTACAAGCGCCTGCGACCGATCGTTAAAGGAGCCTATATCATGAGCATCACCGCTATTTTGACCGACATCGAAGGCACGACTACCGATCTTGCTTTTGTTAAAGACATATTGTTTCCCTTTGCTGCCCGTGAATTGCCCGCTTTTGTGCGCACTCACCAAGCAGATCAACAAGTGGCTTCTTTATTAAATGATTCGCGTCAGGAAATGCAGCGCCTTGATGCAGATCTCGAAGAAGTGATTGATGCTTTATTAACGTGGATAGCGAAAGATCGTAAAATCACCCCGCTCAAACAGTTGCAAGGTTTGATTTGGGAGCACGGCTATACGAGTGGCGAATTACATGCGCATGTTTATCCCGATGCTTACGACAGCTTAAAGCGTTGGCATGCACAAGGTTATGGTTTGTATGTGTTTTCATCTGGCTCAGTGAGAGCCCAAAAATTATTATTTCGTTACGCCAACCAAGGTGACATGAGTAGTTGGTTTAAAGATTATTTTGATACGTTAACTGGCGCAAAACGTGAAGCGGATGCTTATCGCATCATTGCTAAACATATGAATGTACCCGTGGCGCAAATTTTATTTTTATCGGACATTACCGAAGAGCTAGATGCCGCGCATACGGCCGGTATGCAAACTTGCCAATTAGTGCGCGGCGAAGTTCCGAAAAATTCGCAGCACAAACAAGTACAACGTTTCGATCAAATTCCATTGGGAGATGATACATGAGTCAAATTAAAGTTTATGCAGATCACCAACCCACCGTGGTTGTAGAGCAAGCCACTGATGGTTCAGCGATTGCGGATATCTTAGGCGCAGTAGGTGTGCGTTTTGAACGTTGGCAAGCGACGCATGAAGTCACGCCTGATATGGATCAAGCGGCGATCATAAATGCGTATCAACGCGAAATTGATAGACTTAAACACGAAGGTGGCTATGTCACCGTGGATGTTGTGAACATGCATCCTGAACATCCGCAAAAAGATGAATTTCGCAAAAAGTTTTTAGAAGAACATACTCATGGTGAAGATGAAGTGCGTTTTTTTGTTGCTGGCCAAGGTTTGTTTAGCTTACATATCGACAATAAAGTGTACGCCGTGTTGTGCACGCAAAATGATTTAATCAGCGTGCCTGCAAACACGCCGCATTGGTTTGACATGGGGCCGGAGCCGCATTTTAGTGCGATTCGTTTATTTAATAATCCTGAAGGTTGGGTGGCTCAATTTACCGGTACACCCATTGCCGCAAATTTCCCGCGTTTTGATACGCTTTAATTTATTTGTGTTCACATGCTGAATATTTCTCTACTTGGTTTTTTTAATTATATTTTTTATAAATTTCGTCAACGCAGCAAAGGCTGGGAGTAAAGCATGCAAGCAGATCCAATTGTTATTGTCGGTATGGCGCGCACCGCGATGGGCGGATTCCAAGGTGTATTATCAGAAGCTAGTGCAGTGCAATTAGGCGCAGCCGCGATTAAAGCAGCGGTAAAAAATGCAGGTTTGAATGTTGATGCGATTGATGAAGTCGTTATGGGTAATGTGTTATCCGCAGGTCAAGGCCAAGCACCGGCTCGACAAGCCGCGTTAGCCGCGGGTTTACCAAAATCAGTTAATTGTGTGACGATTAATAAAATGTGCGGCTCTGGTATGCAAGCGTTAATGATGGCGCACGATTCTATTTTAGCGGGTACACATGATATCTATGTTGTTGGCGGCATGGAAAGTATGACTAATGCACCGTATTTATTACCTAAAGCACGCGGCGGTTATCGTATGGGTCATGGTCAAATTATTGATCACATGATGTTAGATGGTTTAGAAGACGCGTATAAAAAAACCGCAATGGGTGTATTCGCAGAAGCAACCGTCGAAAAATTTGGTTTTACTCGTGCAGATCAGGACCAATTTGCAATAACGTCTCTGCAACGTGCTCAGCAAGCGATTAATGACGGCAGTTTTAAAAATGAAATTGCGCCCATCACACTTAAAACGCGCCAAGGCGATATCACGGTTGAAGTAGACGAACAACCCGGCAAAGCAAAACCCGAAAAAATTCCGCAATTAAAACCGGCATTTAAAGAAGGCGGCACTGTAACGGCGGCAAATTCAAGTTCTATTTCTGATGGTGCAGCAGCATTAGTATTGATGAAACAATCAGAAGCCAAAAAACGCGGCTTAAAACCGCTTGCTGCGATTCGCGCACACGGCACCTGGTCGCATGAACCGGAATGGTTTACGACTGCACCAGTAGGCGCGATCAAAAAAGTATTAGAAAAAACCAACTGGAAAGCGAGCGATGTTGATTTGTATGAAATCAATGAAGCGTTTGCAGTCGTCACAATGGCAGCAATGAAAGAACTAAACTTGCCGCATGATAAAGTTAATGTGCATGGTGGTGCTTGCGCTTTAGGTCATCCTATCGGCGCATCCGGCGCGCGAATTATCGTAACCTTGCTGGCCGCTTTGCAAAAATATGAAAAGCAAAAAGGTATCGCGTCATTATGTATCGGCGGCGGCGAAGGTGTGGCAATCGCTATCGAACGTTTATAAGTTACGTGTTTATCTAACAAGCGCAGGTTTATCCCTGCGCTTTTTTTATGCTTCATTCATAAACACTCGTTACAATACCAGTGCCTTAAGATAACCGAGCATGCTGTTTTGACAACTTCTTCACGACGTGGCTTTTGGGCTTTATACCTCTCCGTTGTTTTATTATCCGCCAATGGTTTGTTTGCAAAATTATTACCGCTAACACCACTACCCGTGACAGCCATGCGCTGTGCAATTGCGGCTATCGTGTTGGCTGGATTAATTATTTGGCGTAAACAATTATTTATTCTGCAACCTCGTCGCGACATTGCCATTGCTCTAGGGTTAGGTGTATTAATGGGCGTGCACTGGATAACATTTTTTCATTCCTTGCAGGTATCAACCATTACCATCGGCGTATTAGCAACCTTCACCTATCCCGTGTTAACTGTATTTCTCGAACCGCTGTGGCGCAAAGAAAAAATCCAATGGCAAGATATCATCAGCGGCTGTGTTGTATTTTTAGGTGTGTGGTTATTAGTGCCACATTTTTCATGGAACAGCGGCGCAACCCAAGGCGTGATTTGGGGTGTGTTTTCCGGTTTGTGTTTAGCGATACGCAATATCGGCGTGCGCCATTATTTAAAAAGTCATCCTTCGCAAATTACTTTTTTCTGGCAAGTGCTCGCCGTCGCCGTGGTGTTTCTACCCTTCGTGCGTATGAATGATGTCGCGATGATGTCATCAATGGATTGGTGGAAATTATTATTACTCGGTGCGTTTTTTACTGCGATTGGTCATGGTTTATTAGCCGAAAGCTTGCGATTCTTCAGTGCCAAAACAGTAGGACTTGTTAGCTGCGCACAACCGGTGATGGCAGCCGTTATGGCGTATTTTTTATTAAACGAAGCACTCACGTGGAATATCGCATTGGGTGGTGCATTGATTTTAGGTGCGGCAGTATTTGAATCGTTGAGGGTGAGTCGTTAAAATTTTATAGTTGAAAAATAAAAAGCGTTTCGCTCGTCGCTACACGACTACAGCGAGTAACTTTGATTGCCCTGGATGGCATAAATGCAGATTTTGCAGGAGCAAAAATCTGTTTGTCGTAACAAAAAGTCACCAATGCCGCTCTATTGCATCCCTGCAATCGCGGCATTCGAACATCCTGTTCATCAAATACTTGCTCGGATGCTGTGTACTTTAATGGAATTGCATTCCATTAAAGTGTGCCCTCGCCGTGCTTAAGGGTTAACGCGTCGCCTCAACACAACATCCTGTTGCGATCGATTCACATGAACATCCTTGTTCATGTGTCGCTATCCCTTAAACACTGCTCGGCACACCATAACCGGCATTGTTTCTTCGTTTAATATTTAAGTTAAATAAGAGTACCAGACTTAATTAAAATGGAGCCCAGTATGTATGGGCGAAATCCGGGAACGTTCTTTAACAACTCTTCCCGGGTTGCGCCGAATAAATTCGGCTTCATCCGGGCTACGTTACTGCTTAATTACGATCAACCTGGGTCTTGTTTTTAATGAATGACACCCGTACATCAAAAGCATGCTTGCTCTGCTGGGCTAAACAAGAGATATAGGATATAACTACGACACATCTAAGGATGTTTTGATTTTGCAATTAAACTGTGGCGAGGATTTTCATGGTTGATCTATATTATCGAAACACATGCTTTTTTTGTGTATGGTCTCGAGTTTGTCTTTGGGTGATGCGTGTTATTAGCGCGATCTTTATTCTTTATCCGGCGATGATTTTTGCGCATGGTGTAACAGAGGGTGACAAGGGCTACATTGCAGAGATTGCCGGTGTTCAGTTGTTGCCTTTTGTTTACTTAGGGGCAAAACATATGATCACTGGATATGACCACCTGCTTTTTTTATTTGGCGTTATATTTTTTCTGTATCGCATAAAAGACATTGGTATTTATGTCAGCCTTTTTGCTTTTGGTCATTCAACGACTATGCTGGCAGGTGTTTATTTTGATATTAACGTTAGTAGTTATTTGATCGATGCAATTATTGGTTTGTCTATTGTTTATAAAGCACTGGATAATATGGGGGCGTATCCGCGATGGCTTGGTGTTCAGCCGAATACAAAAATAGCGACATTAATATTTGGTTTGTTTCATGGTTTTGGTTTGGCAACTAAAATTCAAGAATACGAAATGTCACGCGAAGGATTATTGCCTAACTTGCTTGCCTTCAATGTTGGTGTTGAAATTGGCCAATTGTTGGCGCTAGGTGCTATTTTAATTTTTATGGGTTATTGGCGACGCGCTGCTAGTTTTCAGCGACATGCTTACTTAGCAAATGTGATAATAATGAGTGCTGGATTTTTGTTAGTTCAGTATCAACTGACTGGTTTTTTCCTTTCTTAAACATCCACTTTTATAAATAGAGATTTCATTATGTATAACGCTCCAATGCCGTCACCAAATGAACTTCCTTCCTCACGTCAATTGCTACGATCAAGTATTATTGCGTTTATAGTCGCGACCGTTTTGATGATTACCGTGGTGTTGCCTGCTGAGTATGGTAAAGATCCAACAGGCGTGGGCAACTTATTGGGGTTAACTTCAATGGGTGAAATTAAACAATCGTTAGCCGCTGAAGTTACGCGTGAGAAAATTATTGCTCCTGAGATTGCCTCCGCGATAATTGTAGCGCCGCCTGTCGAGAATGCCGCTGTTAGTGCAACAGCTATGCTAGTTGCAGAGAATAAAATAGCGCAACGTAGTGATGAAATGATTGTGACTTTAGCGCCTAATGAAGGCACGGAAATAAAGGTTGAGCTCAAAAAAGGCCATAAAGTTAATTATGTTTGGTTTACTAATGGCGGTAAGGCTAACTTTGATATTCATGGCGACTCTAAGAAATTAAAAATTGATTATCATGGTTATGGCAAAGGCTCTAAAGAGCGTGATGAAGGCGTTATTGAAGCTGCTTTTGATGGTCACCACGGTTGGTTCTGGCGTAATCGAACAGATAAAACGTTGACGGTAACGCTCCAAACAATTGGTGCTTATACCGATATTAAACATTTAAAATAAGGAAAAGCCGAATGAATACCTCTGCTAAAAAATATATAGCGCTGGCTATTGTGGTTTTAATTATTATTTTAGCTATGGTTATGCTCGGTGGTATTGATGGAAGTGGAGTGGGCGATCACGGTCACACACATTAGTAATTCTTGATTGTAAGCCAGACTTCTTTAAAAAGGTAACAGAGATATTTATTATGCAGACTTGGATTAAATATTTAATTACAGCGGCGCTGGTTGTCATTATTTCCGAAGTGGCGAAGCGTTCCGACAAAGCTGGCGCATTGATTGGTGCTCTGCCCTGGATGACTATCATGGTGTTGTTATGGTTGTATTTTGAAAATCAAGAATCATCGAAAATCGCGGCACATGCTTATTATACTTTCTGGTATGTGTTGCCGACTTTACCGATGTTTTTATTGTTGCCCTATTTGCTTAATAAACAGGTTATGTTTGGTTGGGCGATGTTGGCGGGCGTCGCATTAACGATTAGTTTATTTGCGGTGGAAGTATTAGTGCTGCGACGGTTCAATATTAATTTGATTTAAGATATCAAGTCATGGAATGAAGCGCAATCCGATTGCCTTCGCTGTCGATGATTAACGCCATATAACCATACTCCGGACTAATCTGACGTTTTTTAAGTAGAATTTTTCCGCCCGCTGTTTCGACGCGTTGCAATGCTTCTTCTAAATCAGGGCTTGCGTTTAAATAGATCAACGCGCCTTGCTGGCTGGGTGTATAAAATTCATGCCGTTCACACAGGCTGCCGCCGATTGTGCCTTCGGTGTTAGGGAACAACGCCATTTTTAAATCTTCGCCGATGTCTAAATCGTGCATGCTAATGTCTAACACAGTTTCGTAAAATTTTTTAGCGCGTTCTAAATTCGTCACGGGGATTTCAAACCAAACGGCGACGTTGTCGATAGTTTTCATTGCGTGTTGTTATCCTATAAGAAAAGGAAATTTTAGTTTAAAGGTTTAATACGGCTATAGCGTCCGATTTGTAGCTGTCTTGAATCCTAAAGCGTTAATGTGATGCTTTTGTGTCTATTTCGATGCTTGTGCACTGACTGCGCGTGCACGACCCGCGATATCGTGATGAATATGGATATTAAAAAAATCTGCCATTTTTAATAAATCGCGCACCCCGTCTGCTTGGTCATAACCCATTTCGAGTATCAGATACGCTGCCGGTTTTAAATAGTGTGTCGCGTGTTGGATGATGTGGCGCAAGGCATTTAAACCATCTGCACCGGCAGTTAACGCTAATAAAGGTTCATGCGGTAATAAGTCGCGCAAATGCGCATCATCGTCAGCAATGTAAGGCGGATTGCTAATAATTAAATCAAATTGTGTTGCATCGACTGCATCATACCAATGGCTATGACGAAATTGTAAATTTGTTAATTGATAACGTGCGCGGTTTTTTTCGGCAATCTGTAATGCGTCTGCTGAAACATCGCAACTTAAAATCTGCCAGTCCGGTCGTTCGTGCGCTAATGTCACCGCAATACAGCCGCTGCCTGTCCCTAATTCCAATACTTGAATAGGCGTTGACGGTAATTTTTCGAGTGCAAGTTGAATCAATACTTCAGTATCAGCGCGCGGAATTAATACAGCAGGTGATACATAAAAATTTAAAGACCAAAATGCTTGTTTGCCGATTAGATAAGCCAGCGGCGTGCCTTGCTGATGTTGCTTTACTGAATCTAAAAATAGAGTTTCTTCTGGAAGTGTTAATGCTTTATCTGGCCATGTGTGTAAATAACTGCGCGGTTGTTGCAGAACATGACTGAGTAAATGTTCTAGATCAATACGCACAGTTGGATCAGTAGGGTTGTTTGAGTGAGTGAATGCCCAGCGCAATGCTTCACGCAAGGTCATAGTTGCTGACTGAGTTGTGCTAATAAGTCTGCTTGATATTCATTAATCAATGGCCCAACAATATCTTCTAGTCCGCCACCGATGACTTCGTCGAGTTTGTATAAGGTTAAGTTAATGCGATGATCGGTGACGCGACCTTGTGGAAAATTATACGTGCGAATGCGTTCCGAGCGATCACCACTACCGACTAATGATTTGCGAGTTTGTGCTTGTTCTTGTCGTTGTTTGTCTTGTTGACCTTGCAAAATACGTGACTTCAATAAAGACATCGCGCGTGCGCGATTTTTATGTTGTGAGCGTTCTTCTTGGCATTCGACGACCACGCCGGTAGGAATATGCGTGATGCGAATCGCCGAATCCGTTTTATTAATGTGCTGTCCGCCGGCACCGGATGCACGATAGGTATCGACGCGTAAATCTGCAGCATTAATTTCAACGTCTTCGATTTCATCGACTTCGGGTAAAATCGCCACGGTCGCAGCAGACGTGTGCACACGTCCTTGTGATTCGGTTTCGGGTACGCGTTGCACGCGATGCGCACCGGATTCAAATTTTAATTTCGAATAAGCACCTTTGCCCGCGATGCGTGCAATAATTTCTTTATAGCCGCCGTGTTCGCCTTGATGTTCGCTTAGTATTTCAATGCCCCAGCGATTAAGTTCGGCATAACGTGTATACATGCGAAATAAATCGCCAGCAAAAATAGCGGCTTCGTCACCACCGGTGCCCGCACGAATTTCTAAAAAGATATTGCTTTCATCGTGCGGATCTTTGGGCAATAACAATAATTGCAGATCTTTTTCAAGTTTGCTTAATTCCGCATCAATGCTGTTGAGTTCATCTTGCGCCATATCTTTCATGTCGGGATCGTTAAGCATATCTACTGCGGCTGCGCGATTATTGATTTGAGTGCAGTAATGTAAAAAATGGTTACTGATGGGGTCTAATTGCGAGTATTCGCGCGACAACTCGCGGAATTTATTTTGGTTACTAATAATACTAGGCTCTGCTAAGAGCGCAGTCACTTCTTCATGCCGAGCAGTTAGCTGCTCAAGTTTGCTACGAATACTAGGGTTCATTTTTTTGGATTATGGTTGTCGAGTTCGAAAAGTTCACTGGCGGCGCTGAGCAGTTGTTCACGGCCTTCACGTGCGGCTTGATTAAGTTTAATGGTGGGCGTGTGTAATAATTTATTGGTCAGTGTATGCGCTAAAAATTGTAAGGCTTCTTCCGGTGTTTTGCCGGTCGCCAACATTTTTTTAGCTTTATCTAAAACATCATTGCTCATGTCGGTAGCGGCTGCGCGATATTTGCGAATGGTATTGACGGCATCGAGCGAGCGTTGCCATGCCATAAACTCAGCGACTTTTAAGGTGATGATAGCTTCGGCTTGTTCAGCGGCTTGTTCGCGTGAGCGCCGATTTTCTTCAATGACGGATTCCATATCATCAACGCTATATAAATAAACATCGTTGAGTTTTTCTACTTCGGGTTCGATATCACGCGGTACCGCAATATCAATCATTAACATGGGTTGATGTTTACGCTTTTTCAACGCGCGTTCGACGGTGCCTTTACCAATAACGGGAATGGGGCTAGCGGTACACGAAATAACAATATCGGCGCGATGTAAATTATTCGCAAGCTCGGTTAATGCAACAGCTTCGCCTTCGAATTCGCGTGCTAAGGGACGGGCGCGTTCAATCGTGCGATTGGCAATAATAATATGACCAATGCCTTGGCCTTTTAAATGACGGGCCGCGAGTTCAATCATTTCGCCTGCACCGACTAATAAAGCGGTACGGTTTTCTAAATCACTAAAAATGCGTTGCGCTAAACGTACCGCTGCAAAGGCAATTGAAACCGGATTTGCGCCAATATCAGTACGCGTGCGTACTTCTTTGGCGACGGAAAAGGCAAATTGAAATAAGTGACTGAGTTGTAAGCCGACGGTGCCTGCGGTTTCCGCTGCTTGATAAGCGGTTTTTAATTGGCCGAGAATTTGTGGTTCGCCTAGCACCATAGAATCTAAACCGCAGGCAACGCGAAATAAATGTCTAACGGTGTGTTCATCAAGATGACGATATAAAAACTGGCTGTGATTGCTGGCTTCTAAACCATGTTTATTTAAAAACCATTGCAGCGCTACATCGTCGCTTTCGGAGTCGACGTTGTAATAAATTTCGGTGCGATTACAGGTCGATAAAATCGCGACTTCGTTGACTTCGGGAACCCCCGCTAAACCTTTAAGCGCGTCTAACAATTGTTCCGGCCCAAAGGTGACCTGTTCCCGTAAATCAATGGGAGCGGTTTTGTGGTTTAGACCTAGGGCAACAAGCGGCATAGTGGGCTTCGCTGAAAAATCAAATGCTTAGTAGGATTCTACACCAGCTGCAGGTATCTGCAGCAGCGCTAATCGTCTATGTCACCGCTTTAGGCTGAATCGGCGCCGCCGCATCTCGCTGCTGCGGATATTAATGGTAAATAGATCAACAAACCGCCGACAAGCCGGGAATTAATTAGGCTGAGGCGATTCAAAAAGTGGCTGTTAGGCCGCCAATGTGTGAGCTGGTAACGCAAATGCTGGCAGTTATTGATTGAAATTTATCGATGGATGAATAATGAGACAGATTTTTCTGGGAATTCTGATTTATAGTTGAGCTATGCCACGTACTTATATTCATAACGCACGACTGTTGATGGCCATCCTGATCAGCCCAGTGTTTAGCCTGGTGCTTAGCGGTTGTGCCAGCACTGTGCCTGTACCGATGACGATAGCGTCGGCACCCTATTATTTGGATCAGCCGCGCATTCGACCCGCGCAGATTAATCCTTCCACTGAAGATCAAGCGATCGCGCATTTTCTGATGGGCGAAGTGGCGGTGCGCAATGAAGATTGGCCAGTGGCCATGCAGCATTTAACTGCGGCTGCAGACTTGATTGATGACGCGGTGTTAGCAGAACGCGTCGTGCATATCGGCGTTTACGCTAAAGATAATGCACATGCTTATCAAGCGTCACAACGCTGGGTTGCATTAGCGCCGGATAATGTCGAGGCATGGCAATTTAATGCCATGTTGGCCTTGCGTGTGAACGATTTACCGCAAGCACGTACGGCGATGCGTGCGATCTTAGCGTTAACTGATGACGCGAAAGGTTTTATGTCGGTGGCAACGTTGTTAGCGATCGAATCGGATGCCACGTTAGCATTGCAACGGATGGCTGAACTCATTGTTGATTATCGTAGCAATCCGCATGCGTTATTTGCTTACGCAAGTTTGGCGGCGATTTTTCAACGTTACGAAGCCGCATTGCATTTAAGTAAAGCGGCCTTAACCCTAAAACCAGACTTAAGTGCAGCGTTAATTTTACAAGCGCGTTTATTGCGGCAGCTAGATCAAACGGAAGCGGCTTTAGCATTGTTAGAAAAAGCTTTATTAACCCAGCCGAAAGATTTCGAATTACGCTCAGCTTATGCCTTGTTATTAATGTCTAGCAAACGTTATCCGCAAGCCAGTGAGCAATATCAGTTATTGTTACAACAAGCACCGAATGACGGTGATTTATTATTAAGCGATGCTTTGTTAGCCATGGACATGGGGCGCACCGTCGTAGCAGAAAAACAATTGCGTAAAATGTTGGCGCTCAATCAACGCAGTGATGAAGCACATTATTTTCTCGGCCGTCTTGCTGAGGGCAGCGGCAGTGATGCTGCTGCCATTACGGCTTATCAAGCCGTTAGCGAAGAAAGTAAATATGTTTTAGAAGCAAGACTGCGCATGTTACATGCGATGGCACGCGTCGGTAAAATTAACGATGCTTTAATTTTGATTCAGCAATGGCGCGCAAATGAAATAACCGATGCTTTCAGAATACGTTTTTGGTTAACAGAAGCGCAATTATTCCGCGAAGCGAAAAAAACAGAAGAGGCTTTTGCGGCATTAACTACCGCATTAAAAGAATATCCCGATAATGGCGATATATTATATAACCGCGCTTTAATAGCTGAAACCTTAGGCCAGCCATTAGTAGCCGAAGCGGATTTACGCGCGGTGTTAAAAAAAGAACCTGAAAACGCCAGCGCTATGAATGCGTTGGGTTATTTGTTGGCCAACCACACAACACGTTATCAAGAAGCGTTTATGTTGGTAGATAAAGCGTTGAAGTTAAAACCAGATGATGCTGCGATTACCGATAGTTTAGGCTGGGTGTTGTATCGCATGGGAAAATATCGCGAAGCCGCTATTTTTTTAAAGCGCGCATTAATATTGCAATACGATACTGAAATTGCAGCACATTTAGGCGAAGTCTTGTGGGTAGCAGGCGAGCATCAAGCGGCTGAAATGATCTGGCGCAAAGCTTTAGAACAAACGCCGAACGATACGCATGTTCGTGATACGATGCGTCAATTCAACGTTCCTTTCTAGATTAAAAATTAGCATCATAATGAACTATTGGTATTCTTTTCGGAAACCTATTGCGGTTAGTTGTTTATTATTTATAAGCGCCGCCTGCACACCCGTTTTAAAATCAACACTGCCCACGACGAATGATCCGCAGCATGCATGGAAACTCCATCAACAAAGTGTTGCGCAAATTCAACAATGGCAATTCAGCGGACGTTTAGGCATTGTCACTGCTAATGAAACGGGCACGGTGACAGTACATTGGCAACAAGCAAACGTGGCGAGTACGGCAGATTTTGATTTGCAAATCGTCGGCCCCTTAGGACGTGGTAATTTACAATTAAGAAAAAATGCGGACGTGATTGAGCTCATCAGTGCAGAGGGCGTGTCACAAGCAAGCAATCCAGAATTATTAATTTGGCAGCAAACCGGTTGGTTAATTCCGGTGGCTGATTTGCAAGCGTGGGTATTAGGTTTGCCGGGTCAAGCGCAGGTTTTAGCATGGGATGCAGCTGGTCGTTTAGCGCATTGTCAAAAAGGCGAGTGGGATGTAACGTATGTTGATTATCAACAAGTGCGCGGCATTAGTTTGCCAAAACAGTTGGTGTTAAAACATCCTGATGTAACTTTAAAGTTAGTGATTCGTGATTTTAAAATAACGACAACTAAAGACATTCAATAATAAATGATCAATAAATTTAATTTGGTTTGGCCAGCACCCGCTAAAATAAATTGGTTTTTGCATATTACCGGTAGACGTGCTGACGGTTATCATGAATTACAAACGGCGTTTCAATTTGTCGAATTCGGAGACACCTTACAATTTGAACTCACTGATGATGCGCAGGTGCAATTACTTACGCCTTTGCCGAATGTTAATCCTGATCATGATTTAACCGTGCGTGCCGCACGTTTATTACAAACGCATACTCGCGTAACGCAAGGCGCGAATATTCGTTTGCAAAAAAATATTCCATTAGGTGGTGGTTTAGGTGGTGGTAGTTCGGATGCTGCGACTACCTTGGTGGCGTTAAATCATTTATGGAATACTCAACTAACACTGACAGAACTCGCCCAGCTTGGTTTGAGCTTAGGCGCGGATGTGCCCGTGTTTGTGCAAGGTCATGCGGCGTGGGCGGAAGGTGTTGGCGAACAGCTCACACCCATCACATTACCGGAACAGTACTTATTATTGATTTTGCCGCCAGTGAGTGTCGCCACTGCGACGATATTTCAAGATCCTCATTTGACACGTGACTGTCCGCCTAGCACAATACGCGACCTTTTGTCGGGGGCCTGTCGCAATGTTTGCGAGCCGGTCACCATTCGCCACTACCCACTTATTGGTGAGGCGATGGCATGGTTAAATGGTCATACCCGCGCGTATATGAGCGGCACAGGCAGCACGGTGTTTGGGTTTTTTACAGAACGTGCGCTGGCTGAAAACTGTTTAGCAGCATTGCAAAAACAGTTGCCCTCAGATTTTCGAGGCGTGCTCACACGCGGTATGAATCGTTCAACTTTGCATTTTTTGCTGGATGATTTGTAAAATTTCCAGCGATCGACAATGGATCTCTGTTGGGGCGTCGCCAAGCGGTAAGGCAACGGGTTTTGATCCCGTCATGCGTAGGTTCGAATCCTTCCGCCCCAGCCATATTTTTATTCTTGTCCATCACATGACGAGGATTGCGTGGTAGAAAAAAAACTTAAAACAGGTGACGCAGGCATGATGTTATTCACCGGCAATGCCAACCCTGCTTTAGCATTAGCAGTTGCCCGTGAGTTACGTATTCCCCTTGGTAAAGCCTTGGTCGGTCAATTCAGTGACGGCGAAGTCATGGTCGAAATTGAAGAAAATGTCCGCGGCCAAGACGTTTTTATTATCCAATCTACTTCTAAGCCTACCAATCGCAATTTAATGGAATTGATGATTATGGTAGACGCCCTGCGTCGCTCTTCAGCGGATCGCATCACGGCTGTCATTCCTTATATGGGTTATTCACGCCAAGATCGGCGCGTGCGTTCTTCGCGCGTGGCCATTACCGCTAAAGTGGTGGCCAATATGTTGACCTCCGTAGGTGTGGATCGAGTTTTAACGATAGACCTGCACGCCGAGCAAATTCAAGGTTTCTTCGATATTCCGGTGGATAACGTTTACGGCTCGCCTTTGTTGATCGCTGATATTTGGCGCCAAAAATACCCAAATGTAATGGTGGTATCACCCGATGTCGGCGGTGTGGTGCGCGCGCGCGCCATTGCCAAACAATTAGATGATGCCGATTTAGCGATTATCGATAAACGTCGTCCCAAGGCGAACGTCTCGCAAGTAATGCATATTATTGGTGATGTGGCTGGCCGCAGCTGCGTCATCGTCGACGATATGGTCGATACGGCCGGCACTTTGTGCAAAGCCGCTGATGCTTTAAAAGAACACGGTGCGACCAAAGTGGTTGCTTATGTAACCCATCCCGTTTTATCGGGCGCAGCCTTGGACAATATCCGCAAATCGAGCTTGGATGAGTTAGTGGTCAGCGACACCATTCCGCTGACTGAAGAAGCCAAAGCGTTGCCTACCATTCGGCAGCTAACCGTAGCCAATATGCTGGCTGAAACCATTCGCCGGATCCATCAGGACGAATCGGTCAGCAGCATGTATATGGACTAAGCAGTTAATTTTGTTTTGCCTTATTCTCAGCCGATTTTAGGCTAATCCCACGCTAGTAAGCCCTTCGGGGCGATGTTATCATCGCGCCCCCACTGCCATAGCCGGCAAGGGCTGTTCGTAACTGGTCGCGGTTGCGGACGGACATTCATCCATTATCAGGAGTTCATCATGAGCACAGCATTCATTCTGGATGCCGAGTTGCGTACTGACCAAGGTAAAGGTGCGAGCCGCCGCCTACGTCATGCCAATAAGGTACCTGCCATTATTTATGGCGATAACAAAGAAGCCACCAATATTTCTTTGGTGCAACACGAAGTGCAACATCAATTGCACAATGAATCGTTCTATTCGCACATTCTGACTATTAAAGTTGGCAAAGTGGAAGAACAAGTTATTTTACGTGACCTTCAACGTCATCCGTATCGCGCGTATTTATTGCATTTAGATTTTCAACGCGTCAGTAAAGGCAAAGCTTTGCACGTACATGTACCTTTGCATTTTATTAATGAAGCTAAGAATGAGGCAATCAAACAAGGCGGCGTATTAAATAAAGTACTCTCTGACGTAGAAATTTCTTGCTTACCAAAAGATTTGCCAGAATACATTGAAGTTGACATACAAGGTTTAACTTTAGGTCATTCGATTCATTTAACCGAAGTGAAATTACCGAAAGGCGTTTCTTTGGTTGCGTTGTCGCATGGTGATGTCCATGAACATGACACAGCGGTAGTTACTATTCAAAAGAGTCGTGCAGCGGTAGAAGATGAGCCTGCTGTAGGCGGCGAACCTGCTTAAGTCGTGAGACCAAAGGCCGGTTGAATGGCCCCTCAATTTGCTCAAGTAGAATCTGGATTGCTGTTGGTTGTAGGCCTTGGCAATCCAGGTAGCAAGTATGAAGCAACCCGGCATAACGCCGGGTTTTGGTTTTTAGATACGCTGGCACGCCGTTTAAATGCGACGTTTCGTACTCAAAGTAAATTTCACGGGGAATTTGCCGACGTTGATTACGAAGGCCGTAAATTATTTTTATTAAAACCGACGACCTATATGAATGACAGCGGTCGCGCAGTATCAGCGGTTGCCCAATTTTATAAAGTACCAGCGGCTAATATATTAGTCGCGCATGATGAATTAGATTTACCACCGGGTACCGCCCGTTTAAAAAATAGCGGTGGCCACGGTGGTCATAATGGATTGCGCGATATTATTAGCGCAGTAAACAGTAAAGATTTTTGGCGTTTACGAATTGGCATTGGTCATCCTGGCGATAAAAATTTAGTGTTGGATTATGTGTTGAAAAACGCCAGCAAAGCCGATCAGCAAGCTATTAATCACGCCATGGATAAGGCAGTAGATTTACAAAGCGATATTTTAAGTGGCCGACTTGAACACGCCATGCATCAATTACACAGTTAATATTTTTTTTATTCTTCGCGACCGAGTAATACATTATGGGTTTTAAATGCGGCATTGTAGGCTTACCTAACGTTGGCAAATCCACGTTGTTTAACGCCTTAACTAAAGCAGCCATTCCTGCAGAAAACTATCCGTTTTGTACGATTGATCCGAATGTGGGAATTGTTGCAGTACCTGATCCACGGTTAGATGATTTAGCCGCCATTGTAAAACCTCAAAAAATTTATCCTACCGCGATGGAATTTGTTGATATTGCGGGTTTAGTTGCCGGCGCTTCTAAAGGCGAAGGTTTAGGTAATCAATTTTTATCACATATACGTGAAACTGATGCGATCGCGCATGTGGTACGTTGTTTTATTAATGACGATATTATTCATGTGGCCGGTAAAGTTGATCCTTTGTCAGACATCGAAATTATTAATACCGAATTAATGTTGGCTGACTTAGAAACAGCTGAAAAAAGTTATGACAAAGCCGTGCGCAATGCAAAGTCAGGCGATAAAAAATTAGTCGCGCGTGCAAAATTACTCGAACAATTAAAAGATCATTTAGGTGCCGGTCATCCAGCGCGAACATTAGTAATGGATGAAGAGCAACGTCGCAGCGCGCGCGAGCTCGGCATGATTAGCGCAAAGCCGATGATGTATATCGCTAACGTTAACGACGATGGTTTTGAAAATAATCCTCTATTAGATGCCTTGCGTGCACGCGCAGCAGCGGAAGGCGCCGATGTGGTACCGGTGTGCGCGGCGATTGAAGCGGAAATTGCGTTATTAGATGAAGCAGATAAAGTCGATTTTTTGCGTGACATGGGTTTAACCGAACCTGGATTAAATCGCGTCATTCGCGCGGGTTATCATTTGTTGGGCTTGCAGACTTTTTTCACCGCAGGCGTTAAAGAAGTACGCGCTTGGACGGTTAAACAAGGCGCAACTGCACCACAAGGTGCGGGTTGTATTCATACCGATTTTGAAAAAGGTTTTATTCGCGCTGAAGTAATTGCTTACACGGATTTTATTCAGGGCCGTGGCGAGCAAGGCGCTAAAGATGCAGGTAAATGGCGCTTGGAAGGCAAGGAATACATTATGCAAGAAGGTGATGTGGTTCACTTCCGTTTTAATGTGTAATAAAAATATTGCCTTATAGCATTTGATTTTACGGGCTCACTGCCTTGCAGCCCTGACAATTTTGGGCTATCTTGCGCCTCCTCATAGGCTTGTTGAGATCGTCGACAAGCGCAGTTTTTGGCTACGTAGCTCAGCTGGTTAGAGCACCGCATTCATAATGCGGGGGTCGTTGGTTCAAGTCCAACCGTAGCTACCATTTCCCCCTTTGGTCTTTTTCCGGCTTACTCACCTTGTGTTGCTGTAAGCGCTTGTTTACATTAGCTTGAATCAAAATTGAGCGCGAACGCGACCACCCATGTTAATTATTCCTGTTGAACAACCTTTAGATTCTCATCGTCCGCCTCTGATTACCTTGGCATTAGTGTTGACGTGTTTGCTGGTGTTTATGGCGTGTTTTTTACACGACACTGCGCTGAGCCAAAAAATTCAAACGAGTTATGCGGAAAATAAGTTATTCGCTTATGAGCGAGATGTTTATGTTGATTACCTACAAGATAACCAACGCCCTGAATTAGACGCTATAACGCAAGAAACTAATCTTGATATGCAAACCATCATGCTGCAGCAATTGGCTGCGCAAGATAAAGCGTTTGGCGAATATTTAGTGGATCAGTATTTTTGGAAGCAGTACACCCCTGAAGCTTGGAAAAATGCACGCATACCCTTTAATCGTTTGCATGGCGACTATAGTGTTTTACGTTATGGTTTTGTACCCGCACAGGCGAATGTTACGCGTGCTTTTACCGCGCTGTATGTGCATGCGGATTGGGGGCATGTATTTTTTAATATGGTATTTCTGTTTATTTTTGGTTTTTCTTTAGAAGTCGCGTTAGGCCGCTGGTGGTATTTGGGTTTGTATCATGTAACAGGACTTGCTGGTTGGCTTGTAACCTGGGCAGTAGCAAGCAGTTCTCTTGTTCCGCATGTAGGAGCTTCGGGTGCCGTGTTTGGTTTGTTGGGTATGTATTTAGGTCTATATGGTTTGCGACCCATTAAATTCTTTTTTACTTTAGGTTTTTATAATCAATATTTTAAAGCGCCTGCTGCCTTAATGTTGTTGTATTGGGGCGGTTATGAACTTTATCAATATTTCACTAGCGCCGATCATGTCGCACGGTTTGCACATTTAGGTGGCTTGTTGACAGGTTTTCTTTTGGTATTCGCGGCGCGTCGTATGCAGTGGTTAAAAGTAGACGAAGCTTATGTCGAGCATCAAGAACCGGATAAAGAATATCATCAAGCCTTAGATCGTATTTATCGAGCAATGGAACATTTGGATTTTGAAAAAGCCCGCCATGAATTGCGTGCAGTATTCCGCACTAAACCCAATGATTTTCGTTTGCTACGCTTAGGATTTGATTTGTATAAAAACGAACCCAATTCCGACACCTTGGGAAAAATTGCACAAAAATTATTTTCTTTTAAAACCACGCATCCAGATGATGTCGATATGTTATTGCGCGCACGCATGGATTATGAGCGTATTGTTGGCAAACCAATTGATGATACCGCTGATTTTCAGTTAATTAATGTTTTAATAAAACAAGGCCGTGTAGAAGACGCAGCGATCTTAGTAAAACGTTACGAGACCGAAGCGCGTTATGCGGATAAATTAGGTAGTATTTTTTTACGTATGGGTCAAGCCTGTTTAGCGAATCGTGACACCGTGCAGGCTAAGCTGTATTTAAAGCGAGTAACTAACGACTTTTCAAAAAGCTTATCAGCAGAGCAAGCAGCCGCGTTATTGCGCAGTTTAAATTAATTATTGCAGCGTGCGTTCAAGTCGTTCGGCGGCTTGGCGTATACCACCGTCAATGCCGGGCGTTTTTAATAAATATTTAATGTACGGCTCTGCCTTGTCGGGCAGCGCCCAGTGTTCTACATAAATTCGTGCGGCCGTAAGATAAGCTTCAGCAAGTTTTGGAAAGTCTCTTTGCAATTTAGCTAAGCGCACAATTAAGTTAATCGCCGGTTTGTAATGTCCGCGCGTGTAAAGCGGCTCTATTAGCGCAAAACAAACATTGACGTCGTCGATGTGAAACAATTTGTCAGATGCAATCGTATCTAAAAAAACATCACAGGCTCTGGCGACTTGATTTTTTTCTATGAGCTCGATAATTAATTGACGACTATAATCGTTTAGCTTTTCATGATGAACGTGCGCCATTAAAGCATTGGTGCGGCGTTTAATATCAAAATTATCGGGTTGCTCTATGGCCGCTTTTGCCAGCATCTCAATAGCTTCTGCAAAACGGCCTTCGATTACATAGGCATTCGCGCGCGCGATTAACTGCTGACTTTTTAATTGTTTGTTATAGATTTTTTTAGTGTCTTCTTCTATAGCGCTATAACCTAACGCTAATTGATATTGGTAAATAGCATAACCCGCCATAGCCGACAGCGCGCAGGTTGTTAAACTGAGTGACGCGCTAACAGATACCAATAGGGTTCTTGGGTCGGTTATGGAAAAAAGCGCGATCGGCGTGTACACAATTAAGCTTAATAAGGCGATGCTTAAACCGTATAAAATTAAATAGCCACTGCCCATGTTTTGAATCAATGAATAAATTTCTACTGGATTGATCGCTGATGAGAGATTTTTTTGTGTCGCCAATAACAAAGCGCTTGCGGGAAAAATCGCATACAAAACAATCATCACTACTGTTATTAATAAAACAAATTTTCCTAATAAAGCAATCAGCACGCCGGCGACTACGCCTAATATAATTTGCGCAAAAGCATATTTGGCGAGCAACGCGATACTGTCTATCGAAAAAATATCGAACAATGAAGGCGCTTTGCTTTTACCTTGCGCAACGGCATCTATTATTAAGAAAGCATAGGCCGATAAAGCTATCATCGAGATTAGCATTGAAAATATTAAAAAAGTTTTATTGCTTGCACTAATAAAAACAAGCGCAGTGATCGCAAGGCTTAGGATTAAACAATTAGGCTTAAATGCATAAAAGATAAAGCTATTAATCTTGCTCCAAAAAGGCGTGATATTGTGATGTGCTTGTCGGGCTAAAGGAATGTCGGTGAGTAAACAACGCGCCGGTTCGCCGGAGTCCGCGGCAGGCATGCACTTACTACAATAAAAACGCGCAGATTCATGGCAGGCCCAGTCAGCATATTCGGTGGGGTGAAAAGAGCAACGATGTCCTTGCATAACGCATCCTAACTATTGAATTGAGCTAAGTCGATATTCTGCCACGAAACCCACATCGTACTTTCTGATTTAAATAACGGGTTATCGGTTTTGTGCGGGAACATACTGCCGAACAATTTAATTAATGTAAGCAATGATTTGGGTGGATTTTTAACGCTACGTAAGATGCACCTGGCAGGCATACATGCTACCTTTGCTGCCCTTCGAATGTTGGATTAGAGGTAGCAAACGATGTGGAAACCGCCCCAAAAAATTATGTTTCATCCCCAGCCCGGATATTGGCCGACACGGGAAGAAGCGGCGGCTTCGCGATTGTTTACGCCTATTCAAGTGGGCGCGACCCGTCTTGAGCAACGCACGTGGATTCCTGCGATGGTGCCGTGGCGTTCCAATGAAGAGGGGTATGTCACTGATGAAGTGCTAGCCTGGTATGAGCGTTTTGCGCAAGGACAACCCGGCGCGATTGTGATTGAAGCGACGGGTATTCGTGATGTGCCGAGTGGCCCTTTGTTACGCATTGGTGATGATCGTTTTATCGCAGGTTTACAAGAACTAACACAAACGGTGCAGCGCGCGAGTGCGGGTCAAACAAAATTATTTATTCAAATTATCGATTTCTTAAACATCCGTCGACGTCCCGATGTGGCTAAATATTTTCAGCGGTTTTTAACAATAACCGATGAGCATCGTGAAAAACTCGGCGCGCAAAATTGGCCAGAAGAAAAAATCCGCGAGCATTTAGCGAGTCTTAAAGATGATGCATTGGATACTATATTAAATGAACGTGAATTAGAAAGTTTGCGTATGGGTTATCGCGAACGCGTGACTGATCTTGAATTGCCCCATATCAAGGCGTTGCCCACCGTATTGCCAGATTTGTTTGCCAGCGCAGCAGAACGCGCGCAACGCGCTAATTTTGATGGCGTAGAACTGCATTACGCTCATGCTTATACTATGGCCTCTTTTATTTCAGCAAAAAACACGCGCACAGATGGTTATGGCGGTGTGCGTGAACAACGCGCGCGCCTACCCCTAGAAGTATTTCGCCGTGTTCGTGAACGTGTTGGTAACAATTACACGGTAGGCTGTCGTTTTTTAAGCGATGAAATTATAGACCAAGGCAATCACGTTGAAGATGCGATTTATTTCGGGGTTGAATTTGCCAAAGCTGGTATGGATTTTTTATCTTTATCACGCGGCGGAAAATTTGATGATGCTAAACAACCTAAAGTGGGAAGTGCGGCGTATCCATACACGGGTCCTAGTGGTTATGAATGCATGCCACAAAATATTTCTGATGAATTTGGCCCCTTTGGGCGAAACGTGGAAGCGACCGCAGCGATTCATCACGCAGTGCGCGCCGCGGGTTTAAGGACCCCGATTGTAGTAGCCGGCGGCATTCATAATTTTACGCAAGCAGAAAATTTATTAGCCACGAACCAAGCCGATATCATTGGCTTAGCTCGGCAAGCGATGGCAGATCCTGATTGGTTTATTAAAATTAAAACCGGTTTTGGTCAACAAGTACGTTTATGTGAATATACAAATTATTGCGAAGGCCTAGATCAAAAACATAAACAAGTAACCTGTCAGCTGTGGGATAAAGAAGCCTTAGATGAAAAAGATGTGATGATGTCGAGTGATGGTAGACGGCGCTTAAACGCGCCTGCTTGGAAAAAAAGCGAGTAATGAATATTAGA